>JAKBAP010000573.1 GCA_021808995.1 Planctomycetota bacterium
CGAACCCCCATCACAAGCCCGCGGCTGTTCATCCAACCCCTTCGATCACTCCCGAGACGCTCGCCTGGAATCGGGGAGCTCCTCGGTAATAGGCGACGAAGCGGCCGCGCGGGATCGCATGCGGACCAAACAGGAACACCGCTTGGCCGTTGGCCAGCCGGGATTGGGCGATCACCCGGCCGTCTTTCTTGAACACGACGATCCCCAGGGGCGTAAGGCCCGCCGAATTCGCGACCGAGGCCGCGAGTTCATATCGAAGCGCCCCCTTTCGCGTCCTGAAGCTTTCGACCGCGAGCGCCGTCGTCGTGGCCGCCGGCAAAACCCGCTGGGCCAGGACAGCGCTCACCGAGCTTAGGTCGTTCACGCTCCCTTGATAGATCGCCTGGATCCGGGCCGTGCCCACCGTCAGCCCTCCCATCACCAGAGACGCGAATCCCCCTCCATTGAGCGTCTCCACGCCCAGCAACCGGCTCCCCTGGCGGAACGCAACGGAACCCGTCGTGACCGGGCCGGCCGCCGTGGTCACCTGGGCGACCAACGATACCGGGTCGCCAAGCGACGACGGATCGAGCGAACTCGCGATCACCGTCGTGGTCGCGTACGGCACGATTGCCTGCGTGATCACCCCGCTCGCCGAGGCCTGATCGGGACCATCCCCGAGATAAACCGCCTGAAAGGAAGCGTCCCCGATCGTGGGAAAGCTCGTCGTATAGGTCGTCTGACCGTTTGAAACCGGAACCGTCGCCACGACGTTTCCGTTTTCCACGAAGTTCACCACGCCGTTCGAGACGCTGGCCGTGCGCGTGGAAACGGCCGCCACGATCGTGACCGGCAGCCCCGGATGGCTAGGATTCGAGACGCTCGCCAGCGTGGTCGTCGTGATCGATCGCAGGGGAGAGATCGTGACTCCCCCAGTCGAGCCGACCGCGAACGGAACGCTCGGGCCCAGCAAGACGACCCCCGCCACCACGTTCGCGAAGCTTCCCGTCACGGCGGGTGAGGAGATGATGGTGAGTTGATCGCCGACCTGGTATTCATAGCCCAGGCTCGCGGTCAGGCGAGCGCCTGCCAGGTCGACCCCGGATGCGCTCGCGTCGGCGATCTGGGTATATCCCGAACCCGGCGTGGTGCCGTCGATGGTCAGGTCGAGGGTCGAGCCCGTCTGAAAGGCGACAGAGCCCGAGATCGACCACTCGCCCAGGCCCCCGAGCGTGCCGAGCGTGCCGACCGAGAGCCCCCCAGCGCTGATCGGGCCATTCACGTCGAGCGTCCCCGACCGCGCGACCACCGTGCCGGCACCGGCGAAATCGATCGAGCTCAAGACCAGGGTCCCAAAGCCCACCGTGGCGAGTTGGCCCTGGCCGATGATCGAGCCTGTGAACGAATCGACAAGGGCGGCCGACACGAAAATCGAAAGGGCCGTCGTATCCCCCACCGCTGACGTTCCCAGGAGCTCGATCGTCCCCGTTCCCGAGATCGGGCCGAGCGTCACGACCGTGTTGTCGGCCGTTTGCAGGCTCGCGTATTGGCCGACCTGAAATCCGACGCCGGTCAGGCTGACGTTCGCCCCCAGCTCGGTCACGCCGCCGAGCAGGTCGAAGGGGATCGGCTGAACGGACGCGGAATTCGCGTACTGAACGGTCTGGGTGTCGATGATCAATCGACCCTCGCCCGTCTTTTCGACAGCGCCGCCAATCGTGAGCACAAGTCCCGTGGGATTGGTTGGGCTGGCGATCTGAAGAGTGGTGTTCGCCGCTGTCTCGATCTCGACGCCGGGGGCGAGGACGATTCCGGCGTTCATGAACGTCGCCGTCGGCGAACCCGCCAGGGCGGCGTAGGAATTGGGCATCGAGAGCGCGCTATCGACCTGGATCGAATTCCCCGTGAAGGTATAGGTATCCTCGATGGTAAGAGAGGCCAGAGGCATATTGATATCGCTAAAATTCAGGTTGATCGCCGTCGGGCTCCCCTTGGGCAACAGGGCTCTCGAGGGGAAGACGACGTTCGAGCCCGGCGTCGGCGATCCGCTGACGGGGGTGAAGCTCAGCGGGTCAACGTGCGACCAGTTCAAGGGGTCGTTCCAGGTGGTCTGGTCGCCCATGGCGGTCCAGAGATACGTGGTCGCGCCGAAATAAGGGGTGAGCCGCGGCTCCAGGGGCTCGAGCCCAGGTTGGGTCGTTCGCGCGCGGCGGCAAGGTCGAACGGTGGTTTTGAGCCTCGAGAACGCTGCGCGGATGATGCGGTTCACGGTGGCGGTCCTTCCCTCTTGGGGGGTCGCGGGGCTTTGGGTCCACGATAACGGGGCCGCGCTCCCACGCCAACGCGCCGCGATCCGGAAAGCGCCCGCGACGGTGTTTCGCCCCGAATTCCGCCGCGAGGCTGATCGACGACCGTGGTCCGCGATCGTTCCCGGCTAGTGGCTCCGGGGCCGGCGCGGTTGGAATCACGCGACAGTGATGTGTTTCGCGAACAACGAGTCGTCACCGTCGCGGCGAAATGTAGGCATTTCGTACGAGCCCGAAGCGCCGGCGAGTGGGTTTCCGGGCAAAACCATCAAGGAACGCCATGGGCTGGGGTATCTCCGCACGGACAATGGTCAGATTCCGGCGACGTTATCATGCTTGTTCAAGGAAGAGTCTCGTCGCGCCAACCGAGAATCCTG
>JAKBAP010000574.1 GCA_021808995.1 Planctomycetota bacterium
CTGTGGCGTGAACCCCGACGGCTGGTGGGCCAGGGGTACGGGGGCGGACATGCGGCTTGGCCCCTGTCTTGAGCCGCTCTCTCCCCTCAAGGCCAAGATCAACGTCGTCACTGGCCTCTTCAACAAACACGCCCTGGGAGTCGGAATCCACCCCGGCCAGACCGGGAATATCCTGTCTGGCGTCGCCCTGCGAAAGGGGGCCGAGCTCAAGGGAGGGGTCAGCATCGATCAGATGCTGGCGCGCCACCTCGGGGACCGGACCGAGCAGCCGAGCATGGTGCTGGGATGCGAGCAGCCGATCACCGGCTACCACGAAACGAACTTCTCGATGGCTTATAGCTCGCATATTTCCTGGCGGAACGCGACGTCGCCGGTGCCGATGGAGGTCTACCCGTCCCTCGCCTTCGATTCGTTGTTCGATAATCGGGGGAGCAAGCGAAACCAAAGCATCCTTGACCGCGTCCGTGAGGAGGCCTCGAGCCTGCGACGGCAGGTCGGCGCGGGCGATCGGGCCAAGCTCGATGAGTATCTCACGAGCGTGCGAGACGTCGAGCGCAGGGTCGTGCCGATGCGGAAAGACCAGGACGCCGGCCAGGCGAGGGCGAGCAAGGCGGGGCGCGGACCCCTCGCCATGCCCCGGCCCGAAAACGGCCTGCCGGAAGACATCCGCGAGCACATGCGGCTCATGTGCGACCTGGTCGCGCTCGGGTTCCAGGCCGATAAGACCCGGATCGCGACGCTCCTGCTCTGCCGCGATATCTCGGGGCTCTTTTACCCGTTCCTCGACGTCAAGTCCGCGCACCATGGCGCGTCCCACGACGATCGCTCGGAAGCCTATGAGCGGGTGACCCGCTTTTACGTCGGCCAGCTCGCCTATCTCGCGGCAAGGCTCGACGCCATGCCCGAGGGGGCCGGCTCGGTTCTCGACAACACCTGCTTGCTCTTCATCAATAGCTTGTTCTCGGGCACGAGGCACGACGCCAGCAAGCTGCCGGTCGTCATGGCCGGCGGCCTGGGCGGAACACTCAAGACCGGGCGGGTTCTCGATTACCAGGCCGCCGGCGACGATCATCGCAAGCTCTGCGGGCTCTATCTCGGGATCATGGACCGCATGGGAGTTCCCCTCGACCGCTTCGGCGACGCCGACACCCGCCTCGCCGGCCTCTGAACCGGAAACTCGTCCGAATCGCCGGTCCCGCTTGCCAGCGAACCCAAAAGCGGAGACCAAGCGCCATGATGACGACGGTCCAGCGGGAATTGATCGAGAAGCTCGTTGATCTCCAGCCGCTCTCTCCCGACGTACGGTTTGGCCAATTGCTGGCGAACCTCGGATTCTTGGTTCAAGAACTTACGGATCAGTCCCTTTGGGATGTCGAGGACGCCCGGCTCTTGGAGGTGATGGAGATGCATCGGAGCAATTTGCTACGGCGTCGTCCAACCGGGGTCTGACCCAACCGTGGCCGCGGGGCCTGGATTCTGGTAAGCTGTAATCGCGGTCGGACATGGGTCTGGAGCGGCCTTGCGGTCTCTCGACGGTGACCCACCCCACCAGACTCCGGCCGTGGAACTCGCAGTGGAGTGCCTCGCCATGCGCGACCTCGATCCGTGGTCGGACCCCCGCCAGACCAACCTCGCCACTTCGCCCATACGAGCGGTGAAACGCGGTGTTCATGCCATCGGTTTCGCGCTGGCCGCGTGGATCTTGACCGGGGGCTGCGCGCTCGCCGGTGATCGAGCGAAGGCGAAAATCGAATATAACCGCGACGTGCGGCCGATCCTGGCGGAGAATTGCTTTGCCTGCCATGGGCCCGACAGCGCGGCCCGCAAGGGGGACCTTCGGCTCGACAAGCGCGAGGCGGCCATTGAGGCCGGCGCGATCACCCCTGGCGATCCGGAGGGAAGCGAGATCCTGGCGCGCGTCGGCTCGACCGATCCCAAGGAAGTCATGCCTCCCCGGGCGACGACCAAGTCCCTGACCTCTCTCCAGCGGGAGATTCTCGCGAGCTGGATCTCGGCCGGCGCGGAATACCAGCCGCACTGGTCGCTGATCCCTCCGCGAAAGAAGCCGCTTCCCAGGACACGTGACCAGGCCTGGGCGCGAAACCCGATCGATTCGTTCGTGCTGGCCAAGCTCGAGGCGACCGGTCTTACGCCCGCGCCCGAGGCCAGTCGTCCCGTCCTTGCTCGGCGGCTCGCCTTTGACCTGACTGGCCTTCCCCCCGACCCGGCCCTGGTCGCCTGGTTCGTGAGCAACCGCTCGCCGGCCGCCTATGAGGAGCTGGTCGATCGCCTCATGGCCTCGCCCCACTGGGGCGAGCACCGGGCGCGATACTGGATGGACGTCGCGCGGTACGCGGATACGAATGGCTACCATTTCGACAATTTCCGGGAGTCATGGGCCTATCGCGACTGGGTCCTGGGAGCATTCAACCGCAATCTCCCGTTCGATCAGTTCACCATCGAGCAGCTTGCCGGCGACTTGCTTCCGGGCGCGACCCTCGACCAGCGGACCGCCTCGGGCTTCAACCGTTGCAACGCGACGACCAACGAAGGAGGCGTGATCCCCGAGGAATACCAGGTTCTCTACACTCGCGATCGTACCGAGACGGTCTCGCAGGTCTTCATGGGGCTCACGGCGGGGTGCGCGGTCTGCCACGA
>JAKBAP010000575.1 GCA_021808995.1 Planctomycetota bacterium
TCATGGTCAAGGAATGAGCATCTTGACCCGTGATCGCGTCAGGATGCGACTCATGAGGGCCAGAAACGTCGCCCGTCCACTGGCAGGGGACTGACAGATTTTTGGTCAAGGGGTCGGTTCCCGTGGCCTTGAGGGCTTGGGGCCGATCGTCGCCCTCGAAGGGATCGGGCAGGCTGTCGACCGCCCCGGCCACGTCATGAAGCCGGGCATGGTTCTCGGGGCCGAACCTCAAGACCGCCGACTTCCACGGGAGTTAGTCTCGCTCGCGCGGAACACTCCGCGAGACGATTTGGACGGGAAATCGCGGGACGCCGGAAACTGTCCTATGCTTGAGAGGGTTCCCGGGATGGACGACGCCGAGTGATGACGCGCGCCATCCCGAACGCCGGCGCCAGGGGAGCGCCATGATCGCGATTTGGGGGTGAATCCCCGTCGCCCCCGCGTGGTGAAACTCGCGTCATGTCCATCGGCCTATTCGTATCCGGGATGAGGTTCCATGTATCCGCTCTCTGTCGTGCTGGTGGGGGTCGAGGACTCGGTATTGCCGCCGCTGAGGCGCGAGCTCATGAGCCTGGCAGCCGAGATCGAATCCGAATTCCCCACCGCGACCACCGCCATTGATGGCCTTCGCCGGACCAAGAAACAGCCCCGGCTCTTGATCACCCAGGTCAACGAAATCGGCCAGGAATCCACGATCCAAAACCTGAGCACCGCGCTGGGCGGGTGGCCCATTCTGGCCCTCACGCCCCATGACGATTCCGCGGAAACCCTGCTGCGAATCAATCGTGCTGGAGCCGCGCAGATGGTTCCGTTGCCGCTTGATCGCGAGGATTTTCATCGCGCGGTCGCCATGATCGGCGCGCAGTTTGGCGCGGCCCACGTTGAGCGCCACGTGATCGCCGTGGTGGGCGCGGCCGGGGGCGCGGGGGCGACAACGCTCTCCATCAACCTGGCTCATGAAATATCCACCCAGCTTGCTCGATCGACCATTCTCGCGGAAATGAGCCTTCAGCTTGGCACGATGGCCGCCATGCTCGACCTTCAGCCCAAGGTCACGCTGCCGCACTTGCTCAAGGAAATTCATCGCGTCGACGACTTCCTCGTCGAGAAGACGCTCGTCCCGGTGTCGGAGCGACTGCGGGTGCTCGCGGGTCCGCACGAGCTTCACTCGCTCGCCACGGTGAAGCCCGAGCACATGGTCAAGATCGTCGACTGTCTCAAGAAACTCGCCGAGGTTACCGTGCTCGACGTCCCGGGCGGATTCGACGAAAACCAACGCGAGATTCTCCGCTCGTGCGATCAGGTGCTCCTGGTCGGCCATCAGACGGTTCCCTCGATCCGTGCTGTCAAGATGTTGTGCGATTCGCTCCCGCCGGACCGCGTGATGCATTCGCTCTGGGTCGTCGTGAATCGCTTCAATCCTGGCCTTAAGGGCTTTGGGGTGAGCGAGATCCAGCAAATGATCGGCATCCCCCGGATCATGACCATCGCCAACGATTACCCGTCGGTCAACCTGGCCGTGAACCGTGGTCGGCCGCTCAGGCTGGTCGCGCCTCAGACCCCGATTCTGCGAGACATCGATGAGGTCATTCGAGCGGTTCTTGGGCTCGAGTCACCCGTGGCCAGTTCCAACGGCCACGGCCTCTTCAAGCGCATGTTCAAGTCTTTAGCAAGGGTCGACGCGTCGGACGCGGTTCGTTCATGATCTGGATCCTTGCCGAGGCCGCGCTCCTGACAGCGGCCGCCAGACCGGGTAGAACGGTCATGGTGGTGAATTCTCGGCACTCCGCGAGCGGATCAAGAAATGGGCGAAGTCGATGGCGCGGGATCTGGTGGTGGGAACGGCCGGTCATATCGATCATGGCAAGACCGCGCTTGTGCGGGCGCTGACGGGGGTCGACACGGACCGCCTGCCGGCGGAGAAGGAACGCGGAATCACCATTGAGGCTGGGTTCGCGGCGCTCGATCTGGGCGATTATCGCCTGGCCCTGGTGGACGTTCCCGGTCATGAGCGATTCATTCGCAACATGCTGGCCGGCGCGACGGGGCTGGACCTGGCGATGCTGGTGGTGGCCGTCGACGATTCGGTCATGCCCCAGACTCGTGAGCACCTTGAGATCCTGCGGCTGCTGGGTTTGCGAGGTGGGGTGATCGCGCTGACGAAGTGCGACCTGGCGGAGCCGTCCTGGCTCGATCTGGTGGAAGACGAAGTCCGTGCCTTGGTTGAGGGGACGTTTCTGGCGGGCGCGACCATCACGCGGACCTCGGCCTCCACGGGGCTGGGGCTTGATGAGCTCAAGCGAGCGCTTTTGGAGGCCTGCGCAAGCGCGCCTCCGGCGGTCGATTCGGGCGTGTTTCGCATGGCGATCGACCGCTCGTTTAGCGTGGCGGGACACGGGACGGTCGTGACGGGGACCGTTTCGTCGGGGCAGGTCGTGGTGGGTGACGAGGTCGAGTGGCTTCCCTCGGGTCGTCGGCTGCGTGTCCGCGGCTTGCACCGGCATGATCGCTCGGCCGAATCGGTCGGGCGTGGGGCGCGCGCGGCCGTCAATCTCGCGGGCGTCCACCACGCGGAGATCACCCGCGGCCATGAGCTCGCCACGCCAGGCGCGTTCCCCACCGGGCGCGTCCTCACGATTGAGCTGGCTCGTTC
>JAKBAP010000576.1 GCA_021808995.1 Planctomycetota bacterium
ATAACCCGGTGGAAACGTGCCGTTGCGATTCAGATAGTTGGCGAGAGCGACGCCGATTTGCTTCAGGTTGTTAGTGCAGGTGGCTCGGCGCGCCGCTTCACGGGCCGCCTGCACGGCCGGCAGCAAAAGCGCGACCAGCACGGCAATGATCGCGATCACGACCAGGAGCTCGATCATCGTGAATCCCCGTTCCGATCGGGATCGCGATTCAGAGCCGGGCCTTCGGACGAAAAAAGTCATCGTAACCTCGTGCCCGCGAGCGAATAAGCTGACTCATCACCAGATCCCAGGATTATGAAGTCTATCGCCCAATTCGTCTGGATGCAAGCAAGAACGAGAGTGACCAGGGAATAGGCGGAATCGGGATCGCGTGAGGTCGGAAACACTCAAGTTCGCGGGTTTCATCGGACCGTCCGCGCGACCGTTGCAATCGATTCAAGCCCGCGCCGCCGATGGGCCGATCGAAAGGCAGTCGCGTCATCCGGTTGGGGTGTCGCGCTTGTGAAGACACGCCGACCAGGCGGGATGTGAGGCGCGATCCGATGATCAGCTTGAGCATCAGGACTCGGGGATTGCTCGAGCTGGCACTTGTCGGCGTGCCGTTATTCGCGTTCGCGGCTGGTGGGGGCATCGAGCGGGTTCCCAAGTCGAACCGGTCCGAGCCCCGCGTCTGGCGTGTCGGCCAGCCGATCCCCATCAAGGTGATCAACGAGCAAGCGAGCTTTCGAGCGCCCCTGGAGGGTCCTGGCTCGGAGCTCCTGGTCGTGGTGTCCGCGCTGTCGTCGCGGCCTGGTCCTTATCCCATCGAGCTCCGAGTGAGCGGGGCCGATCATGAATCGTGGCCCAACCTTGCCGACGATGGCCCGGCTCGTCCTCCGGCGAAGTGCCCTTTGGTGTCCCGATCTCCGAGGCCAGGGGCGGCCGAGACGCCGCCACGGGAGCGGGTGTTTTATCTGCTCGCCCGGGATGGAGACGCCTCCAGCCCGTCAAACTATATCGCCGTGAAAGGCGTCTTGCGCGGCCTGGGCCGAGGCATCCAGGTCTATGTGGCGGCCGAGGACCAGGACGCCGTCGCCCCCGCCGTCATCAAGGATGTCGTCGGCTCGTTCGACGACCTCATCGAGCCCCGGGCGGCGGAACGATTCACCACGCCGCGAGACCTGGACGGCGACGGCCGCTTCACGGTCCTGTTCTCAAGCTGGCTCGGACGGCTTGGCAAGGGGACGGTCGACGGCTATGCCCGTCCCGCCGACTTCGACCTCGGCTTTCACCCCCCCCTGGGCAACCAGAGCGACATGATCTACCTGAACCCCGGTCTCAAGCCCGGCCCCTATCTTCGAACAATTCTTGCCCACGAATATATGCACGCCGTCCTGTCGAGCGTCCGCGCGCGGGGGGGGCTTGGTTTCACGGTTCACGAGGAGGGCTGGCTGGACGAGGCGATCGCCCATCTGGCCGAGGATGATCATGGCTTCACGCCTCGAAATATCGACTATCGCGTGGCGGCGTTCCTGGATCGCCCCGAGGAACGCAGGCTCCGGGTCGACGATTATTTCACGGCCGACCTGTTTCGCGGCCACGGCGAGCGCGGAAGCGCTTATCTGTTTCTGCGTTGGTGCGTGGATCGTTATGGAAGCGAGATCACGCGATCGCTCGTCTTCAGCGACAAGAGTGGGCTCGAGAATCTGGAGTCGGCGACCGGCGCGACGTTCGCGAGCCTGTTTCGCCGTTGGTCGCTCGCGGTGTTTCAAAGTGGGCGGGACGCGACGGGGTCCGAATTCGAGCCGCTCTCGTCGATCAATCTTCGCGCTCCGCTCGATTCCGTCGAGCTGATGGGACCACGGGTCGCGCGTGTGTCGCCGGGCACGGTGGCGCATCGGTGGTGGGCCCGGGGCACGAGCGCGCATTACGTGGTGCTCGATGGCGCGTCCACGGGCGCGGTCGAGGTCCAGGTCTCGGGTCCGCCTGGTGCTCGGTTGCAGGTGACCGCGCTGCCGCTGGGGGGGGGCGGCGCCAGGCTGGACCTCACCCTCGAGCGGTTTTCCATCAGCGCGGGCAAGACCCAGGTTCGCGCCCATGTCAAGGAATCGCATGGGGTTCCGGTTCGGATATCAGCGCTGACCTGGGGTCCGGCCGATCCTGGTCCAAGTCGTGACCACGCGGATCGCATGTCGGGCCGGCTCGACATGCTCGGCGTGGCGAGCCTGTTTGGCGGCTCGCTGGTTCCCGCGAATGGCGAGCGGATCTCGAAACCCATCGACCTCGATCACGACCGACCGATGGTCGTGCGCGTGATCGGCACGGACGCGGGGGGTCGACGGATCGCGGCCTGGGCCGAGATCGAACGTTCGCCCAATGGCGATTCCCGGTCACGGAGTGAGCTCGATGAGCCGTAAGGGCTTTCCTGGCCGATCCCGTGGTCTCGCGTGGGCGAGGCGGGGGTTGGCTCAGGGCTTGAGGGCCTTGTCGACGCTTCGCCCGGCCTTTTCCAGGTCGCCGGGTGGATTGACGGCGTCCTTGACGTTCTGGACGCCCTTGTCGATGTTTTCGCCGGCGCGTTCGGCGGGTCCCTTGGACTCACAGCCGGCGAACATCACGACGGCCCCAAGCAAAAGGGCACCAATGGGCAAG
>JAKBAP010000110.1 GCA_021808995.1 Planctomycetota bacterium
TCGACGTCGAGCTTGCTCCCCCCCCGCGTGAGCGCTTCCGCGATGGTCGGGTAGATCTTCATTTCGGGATGGCGCCGCGCCCGCTCTCGACTGAGGTCGTTCTCGCCGACCTGTTCGCAATAGAGCGAGACCAGGTCCATGGGGGGTCGATGATGCCGCCCCTCCCAGCCGTAGCCGTCGAGAAAGCGATCGATGATGTGCTCGGAGTGCGAATACTTATGAAAGACCGTGGTCAGGGCGGCGATTTTAGGCCGGCGGTCGCGGGACCAGCCGGCGGTCGCGAGCGCCAACGACGAGGCCGCGCCACCCAGAAAAGCACGACGTGTGAAGGGCATCGGGGGGATCTCCAGGGGCGGGGCGGTGGGAATGAAGGCGTCCGGGAACGGCCATCATAAAGCAACCCGCCCCCCTGGCGAAGCCCCTGGTCCTTCGCGGATGGCGAGTTGTCAGCCAATGGTCGGGACGAACGCGGCGGACACGGCGGCGTCGACGATTTCCGGGGTGGTGATCTCGAGCCCCGCCGCGGCCGCGGCTCGCAGGCTGACCGTGGCCAGGGCCTCGATCCGACCCGGCAGCCCCAGGGCCAGTCCGTGCAGCCGGGTGATGGCCCGCGGGGTGAGGATCGCCCCCTCGCAGCCGGCCGCCGCGAGCTTGGCGGTGAGGAAATGCTCGGCCTCGTCTCGCGTGAGCGGCAGCACCCGCGCAACCAGGCAATCTTCCCCAACCCGACCCTCCGAGCGTGGTTCATGGTCGCGGGATGTCGCCTCCACCACCGAGAGCTCAAGGCCGGCCCGGGCACTCAGATGGATGAGGCGGTCGATCCATGAGACTTCCTGGTCGTCGCGCGGGGCGCTCGCGTCGTCGATCGCGACGACGATTCGGGCATGCTCAAGCCTGGCGGTCGCGATGGCCCGCTCGAGCCTGGCCCAGGGGTCCGCCAGCCTCGCGCCCGCGCTCAGGCCGGGAACCAACCGACCCGCCAGGATCACGGGCAGCTCGGTTTCACCGCGTGAGCCGCTCAGCACGACCATTCGCCGCCCAGGCCGCCGCGAGATCGCGAGGGCACGCGCCAGTACAGTCGTCTTTCCAACCCCCGGCTCGCCGATCAGTCTGATCCGGGGAGCGGCCGAATCGAGCGCCTCCGAGAGGCGGCCGAGAGCCTGGAGCGCTGACTCCGTCGCCACGAATGGCGGCGAATGCGCCCGAAAGGGTTCGTGACCAAGCCCCCAGTGCCGTTGCCATGCCGTCATCAAGCCCCCCAACCGCGGAATCTTCCGCGCCGCGTCTCGCGTCCTCCCTATCGATCGGATAGGATCGGGCCAGATCTTTGGGCTCAGTCGGAGAAGCCGCGTGTCGACCCGGTTTTACAGCGATTCCCCCCCAGTCGACGGCCGGATCCGGCTTGGACCCGAGGAAGCGAGACACCTTCACCGAGTCTGCCGGCTGGGCAAGGGAGACGTGGTCGAGGTCTTCGACGGCCGGGGCTCCGCCTGGAGGGCGGAAATCCTCGAGGCCACGGCGAACCACGCGATCCTGATCGCCTCCGATCAGACTCTCCCCTCGCGATCGCCCACGCTCTCGATCACCATCGCCTCCGCCGTACCCAAGGGAGACCGGCTTGACTGGCTGGTCGAAAAAGCCACCGAACTGGGGGCATGCCGGTTCATCCCGCTCGTCACGGACCGATCGGTGGTCGACCCCAGCGACTCCAAGCTCGCCCGCCTGCGAAAGGCCGTCGTCGAATCGTGCAAGCAGTGCCGCCGGGACACCCTGATGACCCTCTCGCCGGTCACCCGCTTGAATGATCTCTTGATAAAGGCCGACGAGCCGATCAAGCTCTTGGCGGATCTCGACGGCCAACCGCCGGCGTCCTGGCCTCGGATCATGAGCGCCCGGCCCGTGATCCTGGTCATCGGACCCGAGGGGGGATTCACCACCACGGAACGCGCTCAGGCAAGCCAGTACGGATGGACCACGATTAGCCTGGGAGCGCATATCCTGCGTATCGAGACGGCGGCGATCGCCGGATCCGCGGCCCTGTTCGCGAGAGAGGAAAAGGCAAGCGAATGACCCAGTCCGTGGAAATCACCAAGCTCGTCGCCCTGGGACTGTCCGCGGGGGTTCTTTCCGGCCTTTTTGGCATCGGCGGCGGCCTGGTCATCGTGCCCGCGCTCGTCTTGATCATGGGTTTCGACGCCAAGATGGCGGTCGGTACCTCGCTCTTCGTCATCTTACTTCCAACCGGGCTCCTGGGGGTCCTGGAATACTGGAAGCGAGGCGAGATGCACGTCGTGGCCGGGCTCTGGGTCGCGCTTGGGGTCTTTGGTGGTGCCTATTTCGGAGCGCATTTCGCCGGAACTCTCTCGCCGGCCGCCATGAAACGAACTTACGCGGTCTTTCTGATCATCGTGGCGTGCTATTTCCTGGTCGCGCCAACCGGGCCGGCCGCGCTTCAAAAGGGGAAAACGCCCCCGCCAGTCGCGGAATCACCATGATCCGGAGGGTGGGCGAGCCGGCTTGACCTAGGCCGTCCACTGACCGCCCGATTGGTCTTGATAGATCGACCAGACGTAGCCGTCGGGGTCCTTGAGGGCGAATTCGCGCCAACCCCAGCTCTGGTCCGTGGGCTCGCCGGAAAGCGCCAGGATCGCCCCTTCGTCCATGCAGTGCTGGTAGAAAGCGTCCACGTCGCCGACCTCGATCTGAAGGTGGATCCCGACACCAACCCGGGTGTCGACGAATTCCTCGGCGTGGGGCTCCTGGGGATGGAGCATGAGGGTAAAGCCGCCCATCCGCAGGATCGCGAGGCTGTACGGGGCTCCCTCGCGCTCGGCGTGGATCTGGACGACCTCCGCCCCCACGACCTCGTTATAGAATTCGAGCGACCGGCGAACGTCCTTGACATACAGAAAGACGCTCGTGACTCGGGCCGCCATTCCAACACCTCCCTTGTGAACCACGGTCTCGACCGATCCGCGAAAGCCCCTTCGCGACGACACCAGAGGGAGATTAACCCCCAACGGCGATTCTGACAATCGCGAGTGGGCAAACCCGAGCTCGCCCATCGCGCGCACATGTGTCCACGTCAGCCGGCTCGCGAGGGCGATCAGCCGCCGGACCTGGCCCCGGCTCCGCCTAGCGTGGGTTCGTCCGACCGCTTTTTGAGGAGTTCAGGGATCAAGGTTTCGAGCTTACCCTGGGCCTCGAACGAGGCCAGATTGCCCATCGCGTCGACCACGAACGTCAGCGGCAGCGCGTTCACCCCCCATTTTCTCGAGAACTCGCTGTCCCAGCCCTTCCCCTGGTAAAACTGCGGCCACGGGATGTCGTTGGCCTTGATATACTTGATCATTTCCTCACGCCCCCCTTGGGACTCGGGCGCGTCCAGGCTCACGCCGATGAATTCCACCCCTTGGTCGTGGTATTTCGCGTAGAGATCCTTCAGGGCGGGCATCTCGGCCACGCAGGGACCACACCAGGTGGCCCAGAAATCAATCACGACGATCTTCCCCTTGAGCTTCTTGATCGAGACGACGCCCCCCTTGACCGCGTCGGTGAATTCCAGCTCGAACGGCTTACCCACCTGCTCGGGCCGACGCCTGGCCCCGGCGATGAACATCGCGTGCGTCGACTCGGGATACTCCTTGAGAATCTGGTCCTCGATCGGTCGCTTGAGGGTCTCGTCCTTCACGCTAAAGGCCGCGCTATAGAGCAGGCCCGCCCCGCGCGGGTCCTTGGGGGCGAGCGTGATGAAATCCTCGATCCCCTTGAGATCCGGCGTGGCGTCGTCGCTCTTCATGAGCCTGATAAACGCCCGCGCGAAGGCGGCCTCGATCCTGGTCTTTTCGTTGGTGGAATGCGCGAGCGCGTCCTCGACCTCCTTGAGAGTCTCCTCGGTCCGGTACGAGCCCCTGTTCACCCAGCGCTCGGCCAGCAGCGAGGGAACCCTCGGGTCGTCGGGGGCGGTCTTGGAGAGCTCAAGGATCAGTTCGACTCGTTTCTCGATCATTCGCCTGCGATCGGCGATGTATTGCTTGAGGTAAGTCTGGTCCTGACGCTTGGTCAAGTCGAAGGTGGGGATTTTAGCCGCTTCGATCTCACTCAGGATGACCTGGGCGGTCCGGTCGTCGCCACGAGCGTTCGCGGCGGCGATCACGCCGACCAGGATCGCGAGCCGCCAGGTAGACCAGGTGTTAAAACGCATGGCGAAATCCAAGCTTTCAGGATGCCGATCAGCGTGGGCGAACGTGGAGCGTCCACCGCGCCCTTCGCCGGGGTTGTGGACCCTTGATTCTAACCAAGACCGGGTGTGATCGCGAGAAGCTCGGCGACCGCGTGGTTGCTTGGGGGTCTTGTTCGTGCCAAGATCAAGTGACCAAGCCGACCGCGCCCCACCAGGGACGCGAAGGGGCGAAATCGCGAGACGAGGACCGTTCATGGCGACGGGTTTGATCCACACGATTCCTGATTGAGGCCCCTCCTCCGTGGATGAGCGCCGCGCCCGGATTTATGATGACTTGCGAGGCCTGATCGAGGGCGAGCTCGGATTCGAGCCTCTCGATCGGGTTCCTTACGCGACCGATGGCGGCCTTCACGAGATCGACCCCCTGGGCGTGGTCTCGCCACGATGGGACGAGGATGTCGTCCGCCTGGTTCAATACGCCACCGAGAACCGGATCCCGATTCACGTCCGAGGCGCGGGGACCGATAACGGCGGGGGAGCCCTTGGCCCAGGACTGGTCGTGGACTTGAGCCGCCACTTTCGCAAGATCGTGTCGATCGAGGCGGACCGCGTGACCGTCGAGGCCGGCGTGGTGCTCGACGAGCTCAATGCCCTTCTGGCCCCGCGTGGCCGTCGGGTGGAGCCGGTCCCGGACGATTCCGACGTGTCGACCGTGGGGGGGATGATCGCGGTCAACGCCTCGGGGCCCCGGTCCTCGCGCCATGGCCCGGTGGCCGACCGCGTCGAGCGCCTGCAGGCGGTCTTGTCCCAAGGAGAGGTGGCCGACCTGGGCTTTATTCCCTGGCCCGAGTACGAGGCCGAGCCGGTCAGCTTTCGCGACCTGATCGTGAAGAAAATGCGAACGCTCCATCGCTCGAGCAAGTCCCGGCTCGAGCGCGTCGCCGCCGACTGCCCGCTCAATCGGGCGGGCTATGCCCTGGAGCGCGCCGCCAGCGATCAAGGAATCGACCTGGCTCGACTGACGGCCGGCTCCGAGGGGACTCTGGCGATTATCTTGCGCGCTGTCCTGCGCACCGTCCCGATTCCCGCGGCCCAGGGGGTGCTGGTGGCTTCGTTCGCGAGGCTCTCGGACGCGCTCTCGTTCGCCGCGATCGCCGCCGACCCGGCCATGGGCTCGTCCTCGACCAGGATCCACGACCGCCGCGCGATTGGATTGGCCTGCGACCAGGCGCCCGTGTTTCGCCAGTGGATCGAGCCCTCGGCCGAGGCCGTCGTCGTCGTCGAGTTCGAGGCCGATCGACCCGACCAGGTCGACGAGGGCGCGCGTCTGGTTCGCGATCGCGCGATCCGCTCGCCGGCGCTCCTCGCCGTCCCCTTCTGGACCGAGAAGCGACTCGAATGCGAGAGTCTGCTGGGGCTGGGGCGGCTGGTGGAACCACTGCTGATGCGCCCGCGAACACGCACCCGGCCGGTCTCGTTTCTGGACGACATCGTGGCCCCTCGAGAGCGGATGGTCACCGTGTCGCGCAGGCTTCGCGAGCTCTTTCAGCGCATGAACGTGACCTGGACCCTGAGCGGTCACGGCGACGGCCGGCTACGATTCCGCCCATTTCTCGATCTCTCGAGCCCGATCGACCAGGCCAAGCTGGAACCCCTCGCCCTCGGCTGTCATGAGATTGTCGTCCAGGCCGGCGGCTCGATTTCTAGCGGGCATGCCTTGGGCCTCGTCCGCACGCCATTTCTCCGCCTGCAATATGGCGAGCTAATTCAGGTCTTCAACGAGGTCAAACAAGCCTTTGACCCGCAAAACGTCTTCAACCCCGGCAAGGTCGTCGGCGACGATCCCCGGCTCCTCACCCACGAGCTCCGGGCGCGGGTCGCCCCGGCCAGGCCGGCGGATTCGAGCGCGATCACGAGCTCGGCCTCGAGCGCTGAAACCCCGGCCCTGGTCGTCGACATCGCGTCCCCGACCCTCGTCCAGGCCGCGGTCCAGGAACCTGATATCTTCGCCGGCGCGCTCCGCTGGCCCGAGCTGTCGCTGGTGGAAACCGCGTCGGCCTGCAACGGATGTGGCACCTGCCGCACCCTCGACCCCACCTGGCGGATGTGCCCCAGCTTTCGCGCCCGACGCCGCGAGGAAGCCTCGCCCCGCGGCCAGGCCAACCTGATCCGGCAAATCACCACCGGGCTCGTCGACCCCCGGCTATGGGGGGCCGAGGAGCTCAAGGCTCGCGCTGACCTCTGCATCCATTGCAAGCTCTGCGAATCCGAATGCCCGTCCGGGGTCGATGTCTCGTCACTGATGCTCGAGGCCAAGGCCGCCTACGTCGAGAACCACGGCCTCGCGCCCAGCGATTGGATCTTTTCCCGCATCGAACTCTGGGCCCGACTGGGCGCTCGGCTCCCGATCCTGACCAACCTGATGTTGCGTGGCCGCGGTTCGCGATGGCTGCTCGAGCGGCTCCTTGGGCTCTCCAGCCGCCGCGTCCTACCCCGAATCTCGCGGACGTCGTTCGTCGACCGGGCGGCCAGGGTCGGGCTCGTACGGCCCAGGCCCCAGCTTCCGGGGCCACGCGTCGCCTATTTCGTCGACGTCTATGCCAACTATTACGACCAGGAACTCGCCGAATCCGTCGTGTCGGTCCTTCAGCTCGCAGGGGTCAACGTCTTCGTCCCGCCCCGGCAACGAGCCTCGGGCATGTCGGCCCTGATCGTGGGCGACGTTGACCACGCGCGGGAACAGGCGATCGCCAATCTCAGGATCCTCTCCAACGCCGTCCGGGACGGCTACACGATTGTCTGTTCCGAGCCCACGGCCGCGCTCATGATCCGCCGTGAATACACCCGGCTGACCGAGGATCTCGACGCCGCCCTGGTCGCGGCCAACACCATGGAGGTCGGGCAATACTTGCTCGGCCTCGCCAAGCGGGGGCTCTTGCCCACCCCGACCGAGCCCCTCCGGGCCAAGGTCGGCTATCACCAGCCATGCCACCTCCGCGCCCTCGACGTGGGCATGCCAGGTTACGAGCTGATGCGTGAGGTCCTGGGCCTGGATGTCGAGTTCATCGATCGAGGATGCTCGGGCATGGGGGCAACGTATGGCCTCGCGAAGGATCGATTTTGGCCCTCCCGCCGCGCGGGCCGCGGCCTCTTGCGCCGCCTCCGCGAAAGCGATATCGAGATCGGCTCGACGGAATGTGGCGCGTGCCGCATCCAGATGGAGCAAGGCATACCAAAGCGGACCCTGCACCCGCTCAAGCTGCTCGCGATGGGCTACGGCCTGAACCCCTCCCTACGTCAGCACTTCAAGGACCCAAAGCCCCGCCACGTCATGGCCTAGGGACCCCGCCAGAGTCCAGACCCCGTCCGGGTGACCCCACGGATAAGCTGGGGGATTACTCAAACAGGAGCGGTTGATCGTTTCGTTGTTTCGCCCGGTGTCGTCCGGAATTGGAGGCACGAACAGGCACGACTCCGTGCTCCGGGTTCTCGTCTTCGGGTGGGCCAAGATCGAACCGAAAGCGGCTGGCTTCCAGATAAGACCGTTCGCGTTCGATGGCAATCCACTTTCGTCCCGCGTGTTCACAAGCCTGCCCGGTGGTGTTGCTACCGGCAAAGGGATCGAGTACCACATCCCCGGGGTCGGTGAGGAACCGGATGAAAAAAGATGGCAACTGGGAAGGGAATCGAGCTGGATGGGGCTTTACTCCTTCCTCCTTGCATCGCTCTAGATAGGGCCCGTTGGCGTCATTATTGCCGCAGATGAAAACATTCGAGGGAATCGAGCCTCCTCGGTCCTTGAATTTCTTGGTGATGATATGTCCCGAAGGGCGGGTCTTTGGCTTGTATCCCTTCTCGAGCAGCCGTTTCATGTCTGGTGAATACTCGTTGAGAACGTTCTGATTATTCGCCTTTGGCCAAGGCGTTTTTGAGAGCCACCAGACGCAATTCACGGCGTCCTTGACACGGATTTTTCGAACATTCACCCACTCCGCGGGCGATGGCAGCTTGCCAGGGTTGTACCAGAAGAACTCCTGGGCGAGGTGAAATCCCACGTCCCGACATAAGGCGATCAGCAGCTCGAAATGATACAGGGATCGGGTTGGCTGGCCCGGCGTCCAGGCCCCACCGATGTCGAGTACAAAACTCCCATCGTCGCGCAAAAGCCGATGATAGTGTCGAGCGAAATTCAGGAACCAGGAAATGTAATCGCCTTGATCGACGTTGCCATACTCCTTCTTGAAGTGAAGAGCGAATGGCGGGGAGGTCATGATGAGGTTGATGCTTCCTTGCTCGATCTGGGGCATGAGATCGAGGGAATCGGCCAGGTAGGCGCTACCGAGCGAACTCGAATAGAAAGGCGAGGGATGGATCATTCCTAAGTCTCCGGGGCCAGGTCTCGTAGGATTTCCGCTACTGTACCTTTCCACACTTTGCGTGGGCTAGTGGATACCGGCTGCATGATCTCGAGATAATCGGGATAATTGGACCTTTGCTCGAGGTCTACCGCTCTAACGAAGAGGTAGTCCCAGGTTCCGGCCTGATTGAAGAGACACGCCGCGAGGATGTCGAATTCATCGACGCGATAGCCACGGCTGGGTCCGCCCCCGACGGCGTTTCGTGTTTTTTGGATCTCGACTCGATAATTGTCGCCCATTTTCTTCGGGATCTTGCCGCTCCGCACGTTCTTGCACTCGAGGCGAAGAGTTCGGCCTCGAGTCGCCAGATCGAAATCGGGCCGCCCGTCGGCGTCGTGCCACGTCACCGAATCGAGTACCCCCGCCACTCTCAGGTTCTCGAGTTCCTTGAACAGAAACCACTCGGCGAGTTTTCCCTTCACGTCGACCTGAGCTCGAAAGCCCCGTTCGATCGCCGAGAGGATGTCCCAGGCATTCGCGTTGAAAGCCGCTTCCAGGGTGTGCTGGAGAAATGGGCCAGATAGCGAGAATTGAGGTTGCATCCTTGCCTCCTTCGAGAGATTGCCCTTGATACGGAAAGTCGATCCGGACCGCAAGAGCGTGTGAATCGTGCCTGTAAGCGCTTGGCCTGTCTTGGGGGCGGGTCGAGGGTTCCCTCCTGCTGGCTCACCTCTTTCATGACAAGTCGAAATGGAGAATGAGATTGATCCGGCGGCGACTTGGAAGAGTGTTCCCTTGGGGCTTCATTTGGTTTCGACTCTCGGGCATCATCACCTGGCCCACGCCGAGTCTCGGAAAGGCCGAAGCCTCGGTTCGGCAGTGAGCGGTCCGGTCAACCGGGGTCCAAGTCGATCTGGCTTTTCGGGCTGGGAACGGCGAATATAGGTGTGCGCTTTGTCGAGCGGCCCTAGCTCAACGGCAGAGCAGGGGACTCATCACGAAAAGGTGGCGGCGAGGGGCGACCCTCGATCGCGATCCGGGTGAATTGCGGGAAACCTAAATCGTGGTCTGGGCATTGAGGCGTGGCGTCGGCCCAAGTGGTCGTGGTCACGGCGAGGGGCTTGGGTCACGACACGGCAATCCGCAGCCTAGCCTGGCTGGGCATGAGGTCGCCAGGACGGTTCAGAGACTAGCGGGGTGAGTCCCAACAATAACCCCCGCCACGAGCGCCCGGCCTCCACGAAGGCACCCCAGGGCATGCCCTGTTCGCGAGAACAAGGCCGCCCGAAGGCGCGCCGGGGAGGGTGAGATAGTCCAAGCCTCGCGGAAACGCGGGGGCCCTTGAATCCCTTGGTTGCAGGTTCGAATCCTGCGGGCCGCATTGATCACTGGCTCGTGTGGGCCTTCCAATCGTCACTCGCCCGAGTCCGCCCCCGATGCCCGACCTCGACTCGATCCCTTTCGCTGATTCCCTCGACGAGCCCATCCCCGCGCAGGCCCACGAGCCAACCGATCCGGCGATCACCACCAACGCCAAACCACCCTCCGTTCACGCCCCAGGTGACCGAAGGACGTTTGGCGTTGGCCTGACCCTCGCCATCCTCACGATCCACGCGTCCCTGATCTGGCTCGGGCTGGGCGGGCGCGCCGGGATCCAGGGAGAATACCCGCCGTGGCGCGACGACCACCCCCTCTATTACCATAGCGCCCTCGTCACCCGTGCCTTCCTTCACGACTCATGGACCACCGCGGGATACGACCCGGCCTTCATGGCGGGCTATATGAAAAGCGCGGTCTTTCCGTCGTCGTCAACCCTCCCGGAAGTGGTCTTCGCCGCTTTCCCAACCTGCCCCGCCCCCCTGCTCTACAAGATTTACGTTTTCCTGGGCGGGGCCTTGGCCCCGGCGGTGTTCGCGGCGGCGTGCGGATTTTGGCGGGCCTCGGCTCGAGGGGTCGGGTTCGCGACGGCCCTGTTTTTCCTTTATCTCTGGTCGGATTTTCCGATCAACTATGTCGGCTTTGGGATGGTCCCTTATTTCCTGGGGGTCCCGCTGGGGCTTTTTGGCTTGGGGGCGTTTGTCGCGTATCTCGAGGATGGCGGGGTATCTCGGTGGTTGCTGGCCGCGTTCGCGTTGGCGGCGGCGATCCTGGTGCATTTGACAACGGCGATGGTGGTCGCCCCGGCGGCCCTGCTGGCGTACGCGATCGCGTGGCGGAGCAGAGAGAGCGGACAGGGAGCGAAGGGCCGATCGAGATCCGCCCGGCTTGCCTGGCATGTGTCGGTATGGCTATTGCCGATCGTCGTTTTGGCGGCGAACGTCTTTTGGTGGCTTCCCGGGTTGTTGCTCGCCTCGACCAAGGGAGCGAGCGATTTCGCCTTTGTGCATCCAGAAGGGGCGGCGAGGCGGATCTTGCAGATCGTGGTCAGTGAATCTCCCATGGAGGCGGTCCTTTTAGCCGTCGGGATCCCGGGGCTCTTTTTGCTGGCGAGACGATGGGACGCACGGGGCGCAGGCCTGGTCGGGTTCGTGACGGCGGGGTTTTGCTGGGGCTATCTCGCGGGCTCGACCCGGGGGCTCGATTTCTTGCAGCCGGGGCGGCACACCTATGCCTTTTTCATGGGCATCGCCGTGGCGGCGGGCGTCTGTCTCGATCAGGCCATGCGCAGGCTCCTGGTCGGGCCCTGGGGGGTGGACAGGCTCGATCGCTGGGTACTGGCGGGGGGTGTTTTCTTGCTCGCCAGGATTGTCGGCTATCCCCTGGTCGAGTCGGTTCGGGCACGCGCGTTCGCTCCCGAGCCGTTTCTTTCGAGCCGGCCGTCGAGCCGGCTTTCGTGGGTCGTGGACCGCGTGAAAAAGCACGTCAAGCCTGGCGAGCGGCTGCTTTATGAGGAGGGCGGTTTCGACACCCCGGATGCTCCCGACCCGTTTCAACGGGGCCGATTTAGCGGCCTTTTGCCTGAGCGAACGGGCGTGGAGGTTCTGGGCGGACCCTATTTGCACGCCTCGCTGACGACGAATTTCACCCAGTTTGGCGAGGGAAAGCTGTTTGGCCGACACGACTGGACCCGGGCCGATTTCGAGCGATACGCTCGGATTTATGGCCCGGAGGCGATACTGTGCCATAGCCCGAGGGCGCGGCGGTTTTGCCGGGACAACCCGGATCTGATCCAGATCGTCGAGGACGATGGCCGGCTCATGCTCGGGAGGGTGCGGGGTTTCGAGGGGAAGTGCATGACGGGGAGCGCGACGGTGGTGGCGTCTCCCGGTCGGATTCTGGTTCGCGAGATGCGGCCCGACCTTGACGGATCGATCGTACTGCGGTATCACTCCGCCCCAGGTTTAACGACCCGACCGTCGGTCGCATGGGAGCCGGAGCGTCATGAGGACGATCCTGTTCCTTTTATTAAGCTGCGACCACCAGCCGGAACGCGTGAGGTAGAGATTATCTCGCGAGGGGCCGGCTGGCCGTGAACATGGCCCGCGATCGCGCCCGGCGGAGATCGGTCTTGATCGCCCGCGCGGATGATCCGCGCGTCTGGCTCTCTCCAGGGAAGGGGTAAGTCGTGCCAGCGATCGACGCCGGACCCAGCGAGTCCTTGAGGCTCGAACGTCTTTCGGGCCGATCCTTCTGGATCCTGTGGTCGACCATCGTCCTAATCGCGGCCCTTTTCTATTACGGAAAGGCCGCCGAGGAGCGAAGCGCTTTCGTGCGCTGGCGCCCCCAGGTGCTCAAATTCTGGAAGGGGGTGAACATCTATGACAAGATGAATTTTCCCACCCCTCCCATCATGCCCATCACGCTCTATCCGCTGATGGTGCTGCCCACGATCACGGGGGCGATGTGTTGGTTTGCCATCAAGGTCGTCTTGACCACGCTCACGTTGCTCATGTGTCTAGAGATCGTCAAGCCCCCGGGGCTACCATTTCCCCCCATGTTTCGGTCGTTGGTCTTGTTGCTCAGTCTGCGCCCGATTTTGGGTGATCTGCACCATGGCAACAATAACTTGCTGATCCTGTTCTTGGTGATGGGGATGTTCGCGGCGTGGCGACAGCGCCATGACCGCACGGCGGGGATGTTGCTGGCCCTGGCGACGGCCTACAAGGTAACGCCCGCGCTGTTTTTTGTCTATTTCGCCTATAAGAGGCAGTGGCGGACCGTGGGGTATGGCCTGTTGGGGATGGGGATTTTCCTCTTGATCGCGCCCAGCCTGGTGATCGGGCCGGCGTTCAATGGAGAGTGCCTGGGAACGTGGTGGAATCATACGATCACGCCGTATGTGCTCAAGGGGGCGACCAGTTCCCAGGAGATCAATCAGTCGTGTTCCGGTGTGATTTCGCGGTTATTGACCGACCTTACGCCGGGACCGGGGCGGTATCAGGTGCATTTCGACCTGAACGTGGCGTCCTGGCCACCGTGGCTGGTGGCCTGGCTGATCAAGGGGCTCGCGGTCGTGATGGTCGGCCTCCTGGCGATGTTTTGTCGCACGTCGACCACGGATCGCAA
>JAKBAP010000577.1 GCA_021808995.1 Planctomycetota bacterium
CGCCGATTGCGATCTCATGCTCGCCGCTTGCCGCGCCCACGGGGTCAAGCTCTCGGTGGTCAGCCAGCGCAGGTGGTACGAGCCGGTCCGAAGAATGAAGGCGGCCATCGACGCCGGCAAGATCGGCCGCCCCGTCCTGGGCGCGTTCACGATGTATAGCTGGCGATCGCCCGCTTATTACGAGTCCGACCCCTGGCGAGGACGATGGGATTCCGAAGGGGGGGGCGTGCTCGTGAACCAATCACCACACATGCTCGACCTGCTCGAATGGCTCATGGACGATCACGCCGCCCTCGTCGCCGGTTTCTGGGCCAATCTCAACCATCCCTCGGTCGAGGTCGAGGACACCGCCGTCGCCGTCGTCCGGTTCCGAAACGGAGGCCTGGCGTCGATCACCACCAGCCTCGCTCAGAATCCTGGGATCCACACCAAGGTTCATATTCACGGATCAAACGGAGCGTCGGTCGGCGTCGAGACCGATCGGGGAGCGACCTTCATCGCCGGTGTCTCGGCCATCGCCGCGCCCCCCTTGAACGACCTCTGGACGATCCCCGGCGAGGAAGATCGGCTCGCCGGGTTTCAGGCCCAGGATCACGCCTCGTTCGCGGCCGTCGACTCGGTCGTCCATTACCACGCCCTGCAAATCGCCGATTTTCTCGCGGCCATCGCGGAAGACCGCCCCCCGGCCGTCACCGGCGAAGACGGCCGCCGAGTCGTCGCCCTGTTCCAGGCGATCTACGAGTCCAACCGCGATCGCTCGGTCGTCGCGCTCGATGAAATCCGACACCAGGCCTAGCCATCGATCGGCGGACCCAGGGCGACCGCCTGGGGAAACAGGTGGGCATAGGCGAGCACGATCAACCCAACCAAAATCACCAGCATCAAGCTGTGCTTGAAGACCGCACGGAGCAGTTCCCCCTCGCGCCCGGTTTCCCCCGTCGCCGCGGCGGCGACCACGATCGACTGGGCGTCGATCATCTTGCCCATCACACCCCCGGTCGTGTTGGCCGCGGCCATCAAGATCGGCGATAGGCCCAGCTTCTGGGCCGTGATCCGCTGAAGATTCCCGAAAAGGACGTTGCTTGAGGTATCCGACCCCGTCAGCGCGACCCCAAGCCAGCCCAGAAGAGTCCCAAAAAACGGATACAGAATCGGCCCCGTCCGCGTGAACGCCAAGCCCAGAACGGCGTCCATGCCCGAAAACTTGGTGACGAATCCCAAGGCCAGCATGCAAAGAATCGCCCCAAAGGCCGGCAACATCCGTCGCGTGGTGCCCAGGAACAATCGGCCCATCCGCGCGGGCGCGATACCCAGGAAAAGGCCGCTGGCGACCGCGGCCAGAAAGACCGCCGTCCCCGTCGACGATAAGGGGACCACGTCGATCTGGACCTTCTCGAAATCCTCGGGACCAGGGCTCGCACGGCCAGTTACGGCCTCCCCCTTGGCGACCTTCAGGTGCAGCCACGAAACCGTCGGCTTCCACGAAAGCCGCTGATCGAGCCAATCCTTGACCGCCGGCGTTCCCAGGCTCTTGCCGGCCGGCAGACCCCAGATCAAGACCATCACCGTCAAGAGCGCGAACGGCGTCCAGGCCCGCGCGATCACACCCGATCGAAGCGAAATCCCAACGACGGGACCCGCCGACGACTCGCCATCATGTTTAAACCGCCAGATCTCGCGCGGGCCAAGGAACCGAGCGACCACCACGCCGGCCGCCAGGCTCGCGACCGACGAAATGATGTCGACGAGCTCCGGTCCCACGAAATTCGACCAGGAATACTGGGTCAGGGCAAAGACCCCGCCAATCACCGCCAAGGGTCCGGCGACCTGCAGCGTCTCGCGCCAGGGACACATCACCTTGACCAGCCAGAACGGGATGATGAACGACATGAAAGGAAGAATTCGCCCCGCGGTCGCCGAAAGTGCCTGCAAATCGAGCCCGGTCACCTTCGCGAGCGTGATCAAGGGAATCCCCACTCCCCCCCAGGCGACCGGAGCCGTGTTCGCGATCAAGCACAAGAGCGCCGCCTCGAACGGTCGAAACCCCAGGCCCACCAGAAACGCGGCGGAAATCGCCACGGGCGCGCCAAAACCCGCCGCCCCCTCAATCAGCGCTCCGAAGCAAAAAGCCACCAGAACCGCCTGGAGCCGCCGATCACCCGAAAGCCCCGCGATCGAATGCTTCATGATCTCGAATTGGCCCGACTCCACGGCCAGGTCGTAAAGGAAGACCGCGGCCAGGATCAGCCAGATGATCCGAAAAACCGCGAAGACCATCCCCACGCCCGCGCTGGCGAGCATCATCGAGACCGGCATGCCAAAAACCAGGACCGATACCCCCCCCGCCGTCGCCAACCCCAGCAAGGCCGCCTTGAATGCCCCGGCCCGGCCCGAGGCCAACAGACCCAGCAACACCAACACCGGCAACGCGGCCACCGCCGTGGAAACCGCCCAATGACCGAGAGGATCATAATTTTGTCGCCACATCGCCTTGGTCCTTAATGTCTTGCGACGATTGGCGAGGGCCTTCCACCAGGTCTCGCGCCAGCAAAAGTCTATCCAGGCCGCCTCCGCCACGCGAGAGCCCAGCGTCCACGATACCAAATAGCCGAGAAACAACTATAAA
>JAKBAP010000111.1 GCA_021808995.1 Planctomycetota bacterium
GCATTCCCTTGTGAGTCGCCTTCCATCGATCGCGGCGCGGCGAGCATCGCGAGTGAGCCGCTGGTTTGTTGTCCTGCTCGCCGCGGTTTTCCTCGCCCTTGGAGCCTGGACAGACACCCGAATCAGTCGTCCCCTCGGCGACGAACTCCTCGGTCGAGTCCGTGGTCAGACGATGAACGTGGGCTCCCAGACGATGCAATTGTTTTGCGCCTCCCTCACCTTTGGGGGGGATCCGGCCGTTCTTACTCAGTGCGGAGGAGTCGCCGACGGCACCGTTTGCTCCGGCTGCGACAGCACCACGAAGCTCGTCGGAGGGCTGGCGAGTACCGTCAACAATGTCAATCCACTCGACAAGGCAACTACTCCAATCAATTGTAACACGATGAACCAGTTTACCGGTGTATGTCATACGAGCGTCTGCGTGGGCAATCCGGGCCGCGTCGCCTGCGACAACTTTCAGAGTCAGGGGTACAAATTCGAAGGGGCTAATCCATGAGGCTTATCGGCACCCCGTTCTTATCCCGGACGCCGCGGCTGGGAGACCTTCCGTCCGAGCCAACGGCGCGCGGAGGCAAGATGCAGGTGCCGAGTATCCTGCGTGACTCCATGCGCTCGGTTCTGTTGGCGCGGTCGATTCTCGCTCTCAATTCCCGACATGCTCAACTCCTCAACTCACGGGAGTGCTCGACTTGCGCCTAATCCTCCTGAGCCTTTGCATTCCCGCGTTCCAACCCACTGCCACGCAAGTCGGACCCGACGATTTCTTGAGGATCGTCAAGGGAGCGATCGCCGATATCAAGGACGTCTCGTACACGTATGAAGGGCGTCTCGAGTTGCTGGATCCCCAAGGAGAAACGGACTCCGAGAGGGAACATAACCGAATTGCTAGACAACAGGTCTACCAAGGTCTCTATTCTTGGCGGTCCGACGGATCAATGCGGATCGATTACTACCACGCCCTCGGTGTGAACGACAACGTGACACAGACAAGTGTCGCTATTTTCGGTGGAAAGACTATAAGTATCGGTCGATCCCCAGACAGCCGCGCTTCGTCCGTCATCAATACGAATGGCCAGAACCCATGGATCATTTTGAACCACAGCTCACATGCGATCAATTGGATCTGGTATTATCAGTGGCTGACAGACCCGAAATCGATGAACTTCGTGGATTTGGGTTGGGAGGTCGTCGAAGGACATCGGTGCCTCAAGGTTCAGCTCGACGCCGCGGTCATGCCTCCCGGAAAGAAAAACCCAAACTATCGATTGTGGATTGACCTCGAGCGAGGGGCCCATCCATTATTGGTGGAGGAAAGGACGATCCCACCGGATGTGGCGAGCCGGATGCATTCGATCAAGCTCACGAGCGTCTCACTGCCCGGCGGCAAACGCGTATGGCTTCCAATCGCCGGGACCAGGGAGACATTCCTGGTCGACCATCAAGTGTACGGAACTAAACCTGTCTGGCGCGAAACTTGCAACATCCTCGAGGGCACGATTCAGGTCAACAAAGGAGTCCCGGATTCCTCCTTTTCACTGATGTTGAAGGATCCCCCCAAGCCTAAAGACGGGGTTTTGAAGCGACAATTTGACGATCTTCTCGCCAAGGCTCCACCTCCCGAGCGCACCGACCCCAAGAGCGTCGAGGACCGCCTGGCCAACCAACTCGCGGAGGCCGACCGTCAGTCCAAGATGATCGAGGCCTCGTCCCCGGCAAGAGAGTTCTGGAGCACGACGCTCTTCATCCAGCTCGGCCTTTTCACCGGTGGGGCCGTTCTCATTTCGTGGTTCATCGTCGTCATGCGAAAATCCCGATGAAGACGCGTCTCGTCCTTCCCGCCGCGTTTGTGTTTCACTGGGCATTCGCCCTCCCGGTCGCCGCCCAAGAGCCGACGGACCCCGCCAAACCGATCTACGATTGCGGAACCCTGGCCCTCTTCACCTTGCTTCAGCTCGAGGGCCGCCCGACGTCCTTGCGACGGCTCGAGTCGATCCTTCCCGCGCCCAACCCGCGCGGATACTCGATGAAAGAGCTTCAGGACGCCGCGCGCGCCCGAGGCTTGAACCTGGTCGGTGCGCTCCTGAAAAAAGACTCGAAGGCCATCGATCGGCCAATGATCATGTACCTCAAACAGGGCGATCACGGCCATTTCATCGTGGTTCGCCCCGTGGGACCGTCGGGCTCGCTCGTCCAGATCCTCGACCCCAACCTCCGACCCGACGTCATCGACAAGTCCGATTTGTTCGCGGCACGTGAGTGGTCGGGGCTCACGCTCATGCCCTCCCGACCCAACTGGCCGTCCCGGATCGGCTGGACCTTGGGCGCTTGCTCGCTGGCCGTCGGGGTTGGCGGCTGGCTGGCGAAGCACGGACGGCGCGGGCGCGGCCAAACCCTCGAGCAACCACACGATGCCCTACCGGCTGGCGAATGAGTGGCGTGCCAGTCATTGCCTCCTCACATCTTCCGTAGCCACAGGCGCTCGGCTACGATACATCCATGGCGATCACTTACGAAGAGGCCCAGGCCAAGCTGATCGAATGGACCGGTTCGCCCGCGCTTCTCAACCATGCGCGTGGGGTCGAGGCGTCCATGCGGCTGGCGGCCCATCGGTATGGAGAGGGCGCTGCCGACGAAACCCGTTGGGCGATCACCGGCCTCCTGCACGACGCCGACTACGACCGCTGGCCCGAGGAGCATCCCCGGCTGATCCTCGCCTGGCTGATCGAACACGGCGAGCCCGATATCGCCCAGGCCGTCCTGGCCCATTTCGATCCCACCGGCATCCCCGAGCTCGCGCTGCTCGACAAGGCGCTCCTGGCTTGCGACGAACTGACGGGGTTCGTGATGGCCTGCTCGCTCGTGCGGCCCGAGGGGATTCACACGCTGACGCCCCAGAGCGTCAAGAAAAAGCTCAAGGACAAGGGCTTCGCCGCCAAGGTCGATCGCGATCTCGTGACCACGTGGCCGGCGCGGCTGGGAGCGAACCTTGACGACCACATTCAGCTCGTGATCGACGCGCTCAAGCCCCGCGCCGATGCGCTTGGCTTGAGCGGCCGGATCACCTAGGGCCGTCGACTCGGGCCGTTCGCGGTCTCAACGACTGTCGTCCTCGCCGTCCTCGCTCGCGCTGGTGGTTTCGGCCTGGGCGGCCTTGGACTTCGCCGTGGCTTGCTCGGCGATCCTGGCGCGGAGCTCCTTGGCCTTTTTCTCGAACTCGGCGGCCTGGGCCTCGAGCTCCTTGATGTTGATCGTCGGAGTGGTGGCGGGCTTGGCCTTGAGGGCGGCGATCGCCTCTTCCAGCGTTCGCAGCCGATAGTCTTGCATGAAGCCCGTTTTTTCCTTGGCAAGCTGGGCTTCCAGGGCCGGGAGGGCCTTCTTGACGTTCAGGGTCCGCGTCACCTCCCAGGCCTTGAAACGTACCCAGGGGTTCGAATCCGCGACCAGGGGAACGATTGCATCCTGCAAGGCCAGGTCGTCCTTGGCGAGGCGAGGAAACGCGTCGAGGGCGGTTGAGCGCAGGCGGTTGGGCTGGCCAAATTGGATGGAGAGGGCGGCGGTTTCGCGGGCGGAAGAGATCGGCCCCTCGAGCTTGAGTTCCAGCGCGGTCTGGGCGAGCGTGTACTTTCCCGCGGGATTCCTGAGCGTTTCCTCCACCAGGCGGTCGGCGTCCTTGACCTTCCAGGCGACCAATCCGCGGAGGGCGGCCTGGCGGGCTCCGTAGGGTTCCTTGGGATTGGCCAGGGTCGCCCGCATGATCGACTCGACAAGGACATCGCGCGAGAGCTTGGCGAGGCCCTTGATCGCGGCCACGCGAACCCGTGGCTCGGCGTCCTTGGCCCCTTCGAGCAGGGTCGCGCGATAGGTCTCGTCTCCCTGACAGATCAGGTCAAAGAGGTCGTGACGCGCGAGAGGGGTCTTTTCCCGCTTCCACGCGGCGGCAAGTGCCTGGGCGAGTTCAGAGTCGTCCTTGGCCGGCTCGACAAGCGCCTGGGCGGCCTCGAGCCGCGAGAGAACGCATCCCGCGTGCGCGAGCTGAAACAGGTATTCGTCGTCGCTCTTGGGGAAATCGAGTTCCTTGGGCAGCCAATGCTTGGGATCGATCTCGACCATTCGGGGTTCTGATTCGCAGGGAATCACGAATTCCTGGGTCGCGCTGTCGATCACGATGGGAACGACCTTGGTCTTGCCGGCGAACTCGGTGATCTCGATCGTGGTTGGCAGCCGGAAGAGCGGGGTCTGGTCGTCGACGGTCTGGACCTGCTGAACTCGCACCCGCGCGGATTTGTCGGCGGGCTCGTAGTGCCATGACGCCTTGAGCTCGGGATGGCCGGCCTTCATCACCCACTGGTCGAAAAACCACTTGAGATCCTTGCCCGAGGCCGCCTCCATCGCCTTGCGTAAATCGTCGGTCTCGACAACCTTGAGCTTATTGGCGGCGACGTAGCCGCGAATCCCCTTCCACCACGTCTCGTCGCCCAGAAGCCCACGAAGGGCGTGCAGCACGCAGGCCCCCTTGGAATAGGTGACCCCGTCGAAAAGATCTTCCGCCGATCGATATCGAGGCTCGACAATCGATCGGCGGACGGATTGATCGCCCCATTTGTAGGACCGCAGATCGCTGGCCATCTGGAGGCGAAACGCGTCCTCGCCCTTGTCGAATTCGGTGAAGAGGGGGGCGAAATACGAGGCGAATCCTTCGTTGAGCCAGAGCTGGGACCAGTCCTTGCAGGTGAGCAAGTCGCCAAACCACTGATGCGCGAGCTCGTGCGAGACCAGATCGTCGTCGTTCCGTTCGAGCTCGGCGATCTCGTCATGGAGGGCCATGTCGGTCATGGTGGTGGCGGAGATGTTTTCCATCCCGCCAGCGATAAAGTCGTGGACGCAGACCTGGGCGTACTTGGGGTAAGGGTAAGGCTGGCCGATCCTGTCGCCAAGGAACGCGATCATCCGGGGGGTTTTGCCCATGAAGCGGCGGGCGGTCGCCTCGTCGACGTGCTTGGCGACGTAATAATCGACGGGAAGGTCGCCGGCCTTGTCATGAAAGACGTTGAATTCCGCGGCGGCCAACGAGATCAGATAGCTCGAGTGGGGGATTTCCATCTTCCAGTGAAAGGTTCGCCGATCACCTTCATCCTTGGTTTCCACCAGGACGCCGTTTGAGACGACGATCAGGGGCTTGGGAGTGGTCACGATCATCTCGCTGGTGGCGCGATCGTTGGGATAATCGTAACAGGGGAGCCAGCGGCGATTGTCCTCGGATTCGCCCTGGGTCCAGAACGAGAGGGTCTTCTCGTTATAGGGAGGGTCGGGCTGGATGAAATGCAGCCCGCGATCGGGCGAGCCTTGATACTCGACGGCCAGATCGATGGTCTCGTCGGGACCATGGGGCCGATCGAGGGTGATCGCGAGGGTGTCGCCCTTTCGGGTGAAAACGCAGGGAGTTTTCTTGGGCCCGACGGTGACGCGGCCGACCTTGAGCTCCTTCCCGCAATCGAGCTCGAGGGTGGTCAAGTGGGGATGTAGCGGAGAAAGCGTATGGGTGACGGTCCCCTTGATCGTTCGCCCGCTGGGGTCGATGGCGACCTCGGCCTTGATATGCTTGACGTCGAAATAGCGGATCCGCTCGGTCTTGGGGGGGACCCCGGGCTTGGCGAAAGGGACGCGACTCGGCTTCGGTGGTGGTGGGGGCGTCTGGGCGGTGGTCTGGGCCTCGGCCTGGATCAGCGCGAAAACCAAGCCCGCCAGGGCAAGAGATGGCCTATGCATCGTGATTCTCATTCAGGGGAAACCAAGGAAAACGATTCGAGCCAGTTGTATCGAGCGATGGACGCGAGCGAAGGCGTTACAATAAGGGAGGCGATCCGTGGCTTTGACCACGGGTCCGTCTTGCTCTCGCCCGATTGTATTCATTTCGAGTGGGCAAGGCGACAGCCCACCGTGATCGTGTCGTTTCGGGGCGGGTGATTCATGAATCAGCATGGGTTTGTTCGACTGACGTGTGTTTCTCCCCGGACCTCGATCGCCGACCCGGCCGCCAACGCGCGCGAGGCGATCAGCCTGATCGAGCGCCTGGCCGATAGCGACCTCGTCCTCTTTCCCGAACTGAGCCTGACGGGCTACACCTGCGGGGATTTGTTTGGTCAGGACACGCTTTTGGAGGGGGCGCTGGCGGCGCTGGGATCGGTTGCCCGAGCGACCAAGGGGCGTCCTGGGCTGGTGGTGGTGGGCGCTCCGATCGCGGTCGGAAACAGCCTCTTCAACTGCGCGATCGCCCTGGGGGGCGGCGAGATCATGGGGGTCGTCCCCAAGCAACACCTACCCAATTACAAGGAGTTTTACGAGCTCCGCTGGTTTCGCGCCGCGACGGGCGACGAGCCGACCGAGATCCTGCTCGAGGGCCGATCGATCCCCTTTGGCGTCGACTTGCTTTTTGAAGCCAAGGGGGTGAGCGCCTCGCGCTTCGTCGGCGATCTGGTGGTGGGGATCGAGATCTGCGAGGACCTCTGGGTCCCGATTCCTCCCAGCACGCTTCAGGCGATCGGGGGCGCGACGGTGTTGCTCAACCTGTCGGCGAGCAACGAGACGATCGGCAAGAGCCGCTACCGCGCCGACCTGGTCACCGGTCAATCAGGCCGGTGTATCGCGGCCTATGCCCTGGCCGGGGCGGGTCCGACCGAATCGACGACCGACCTGGTGTTTGGCGGCCATTGCCTGATCGCGGAAAACGGGCGATTGCTGGGTGAATCGTCGCGGGTCGGCGATGGCGGCCCGCTCGCGCGGGACGCCCGAATCTTGACCCGCGATGTCGACGTGGCCGAGCTCCGATTCGATCGCCGGACAATGTCCAGCTTTGGTGATTCCGGGGCGTTCTCGCGTCCCACGAGGCGGGTCGGTTTCGAGGTCGCCCCGGATCATGCCGGGCTCGAGCGCCTGATCCCGGCCGCTCCGTTCGTCCCGGCGGAGGGACCGGAGCTCGACCGCCGCTGCGCCGAGGTGTTCGGAATCCAGTGTGCCGGCCTCGCCAAGCGCATCGAGCAGCTCCCCGCCGCGACCCCGCTTTTCCTCGGCGTCTCGGGGGGGCTCGATTCCACGCTGGCGCTGCTGGTCGCGGTGGCCGCTCGAGACGCGATGGAGCTCCCGCCAGACTCGGTTCGCGGCCTGACCATGCCCGGATTCGGCACGACCGAGCGCACCCGATCCAATGCCCACGCGCTCATGGAGCACCTCTCCGTCCCCGCGGAAACCATCGACATCCGCCCGCTCGCCCTGGATGCCTTTCGCCAGCTCGGCCATCACCCCTTTGGCGTCGATTGCCGCGGCCATTCGGTCGAGAGCTTCACCGCCGCGCTCGCCCGCGTCCCGCGCGAGGCACGAAACGACCTCGTCTTCGAGAACGTCCAGGCCCGCCTGAGAACCTTCCTGCTCATGTCTCGCGGTTTCGTGATCGGGACTGGCGACCTTTCGGAGCTCGCGCTCGGCTGGTCGACCTATAACGCCGATCACATGAGCATGTACAACCCCAATTGCTCGATCCCCAAGACGCTGGTACGGTTCCTGGTGCGGTACGTCGCCCTCCGCCAGTTTCCCGAGGGGCCGGCCCGGAGCACCCTGCTCTCGATCGCCGAGACGACGATCTCTCCAGAGCTCTTGCCCGCCTCGACCACCGGCGAGATCGAGCAATCGACCGAGGACGCGATCGGCCCCTACGAGCTCCACGACTTTTTCCTCTATCACGCGATCCGCCACGGATATCCGCCCCGCAAGATCTTGTTCCTGAGCGAGCACGCGGCGTTCTCGAGGTCTTATCCAAGGAGCGTGCTGGCGGCGACCTTGCGGACGTTTTACACCCGATTTTTCCGCCAGCAATACAAGCGCTCCTGCGTGCCGGACGGACCGAAGGTGGGAACGGTCAGTCTCTCGCCGCGGGGGGACTGGCGAATGCCGTCGGACGCGGATCCGGCCCAATGGCTGGCGGAGATCACGGTTGACGATCCCGACACGCCGGCGAGGGGATGAATCGCGAGGTTCGATCAGGCGATGATTTCCTCGCGGATCTTGGCTTCCCCCTCGGGTCCGATCAGCTTTTGGTTGAGCCCCTGATACGGGTAAACGAGTTTCCAGGCGTCGAGACCGAGCAGGCGAAGGATGGTGGCCTGAAGGTCGTGGATACTGACGGGTGAATCGGTGATCTGATATCCCAAGGGGTCGGTGGCACCCAGAGCCACGCCGGGCTTGACGCCTCCCCCAGCCATCCAGATCGTGAAGCAATGCGGGTGATGGTCGCGGCCCAGGAATTTCGAGCCCCCTCGGGCCTCGTTCATCGAGGTCCGCCCGAACTCGCCCCCCCAGACGACCAGGGTCTCGTCAAGCAACCCCCTGCGCTTGAGGTCGCCAAGAAGCGCCGCGATCGGGCGATCAACCTCGCGGCACTTGCCCGGCAAGTGCTTGACGATGTCGTCGCCAGCCCCGGTCCCGTGACAGTCCCAGCCCCAGTCGAAGAGCTGGACGTATCTCACGCCCCGCTCGACCAACCGCCGCGCCAGCAGGCAATTATTCGCGAACGACGCGCCGCCAGGTTGAGCGCCATATTCCTCCAGAATCGTCGGCGGCTCCTGGCCGATGTCCATCACGTCGGGGACGGACATCTGCATGCGAAAGGCCAGTTCGTACTGGCTGATGCGGGTCACGGTCTCGGGGTCGCCGTATTCGGCGTGCTCGTACTCGTTAAGCTGGCGAAGGGCGTCGAGAATCCTGCGCCGATCGCCACGATTCATGCCCTTGGGATCGCCCACGTAGAGGATCGGGTCGCCGACCGAGCGGCATTGGACACCCTGATAGACACTCGGCAAGAAGCCGGTGCTCCAGAGTGCCTTCCCGCCGGTGGGGTCGGTGCCGCCGCTGATCAAGACGACAAATCCTGGCAGATTCTGATTTTCCGAGCCCAGGCCATACGTGATCCAGGACCCCATGCCCGCGCCACCGTTTCGAGACGAGCCGGTGAACAGGAAGAGCTCGGCCGGGGCATGATTAAACTGATCGGTCCACATGGATCGGATGATGGCGACGTCGTCGACCACGCCGCGAAAATGAGGGAGCAACTCGCTGACGACCGCGCCCGACTGGCCGCATTTGTCGAAACGATAGGGAGAGCCCAGCATCATCGGCCGCCCCTTGATAAAGGCGAACCGCTGGTTCTTGAGCAGCTCTTCCGGGCAAGGCCGCATGTGGTGTTTTCGGAGCTCGGGCTTGTCGTCGAACAGGTCCTGCTGCGGCGGACCACCCGACATATGCAGATAGATCACCCTTTTGGCCTTGGGGGCGAAATGGGGGGGTCGAGTCGCGAGCGGGTTTTGAGTGGATTGCGCTTGATCAATCGCGCCTTGGGCCTGTTCCCGCTCGAGCAGATGGGCCAAGGCCAAGGCTCCGAGCCCAGTGTGCGACCGTTTCAGGAATTGGCGACGGGTGAGAGCGCGGGCGTGTTCGAGCTCGAGTCGGCGAGAGAGTTCGTCCATCGGGTTTAGCCCCTGGTGAGAAAGCCGTCGAGGTTCAGGAGCACGCTCGCGACCGCGGTCCAGGCGGCCTGTTCGGCCGCGTCGCGACCGGTCGCCCCGCCGGCCAGGTCGGCGGCCGCGGCGGGGTCGCCCTGAAAGCGCTTGAGCTCGGCGTGATAGAGCTCGATCAAGGGCTCGACCTGCTCGGGCCGGGCGGGCCGGCCAAGGCAAAGCAAGAGGCCCAGGCCGACCCGCTCGCGGGGCGAATTTCCCCCCTCCCGCGCGAGCCTGCGCCCGAGCGCCTGGGCGACCTCGACATAGACCGGGTCGTTGAGCGTGACAAACGCCTGGAGCGGGGTGTTGGTGGGGATTCGCTTGATCGCGCAGATTTCCCGGCTAGGCGCGTCAAAGGCCGCCATCGACGGGTAGGGTATCGTTCGTCGCCAAAATGTATAGATACCTCGACGATGGCGGTCGCCGCCAGGGCTGGTCTTCCAGGCGCGCTCGCCGTTGAAGGCCGCCTGCCAGAGCCCATCTGGCTGGACCGGAAAGACGCTTGGCCCGCCAAGCTTTCGGCACAAAAGGCCGCTCGCCTCGAGCGCCTGGTCACGGACCATCTCGGCCTCGAGCCGGAGCCGGGGGAACCGAGCCAAGAGGCGATCGCGCGGGTCGCGGGCCAGCAGCAAGGGAGTCGTTCGCGACGACTGGCGATAAACGGCCGAGGTCGTGATCATCCGCAAGAGCGCCTTCGTGTCCCAGCCCGACTCGCGATATTCGATCGCCAGCCAATCAAGGAGCGCGGGATGACTGGGAGGCTCCCCCTGAACGCCAAAATCCTCTTCCGACTCGACCAGGCCAATTCCAAACACCCGCGCCCAGATGCGATTCACGGCCACGCGCGCCGTGAGCGGGTTCCGGTTGTCGACCAGCCACCGCGCGAGCCCCAGCCGGTTGACCGGCGCTCCCTCCGGAAAGGGATTGAGCGCCCTGGGCGTCGCCGCCTGGACCGGATGACCAGGATCGAGAAAGTTTCCCTTGCGCAAAAGCTTGGTTACGCGTCGGCGGTCGGCGGGCAATTCCTCCATCACCGGCAGCGTCGGAACCTGGGGCCTGGTCTTTTCCAGCGCGGCGATCCGGTCGCGATAAGGCTTGAATTCCGGGGCGACGGCGCGAAAAGCGCGTTCCAGCGAGTCGGTCTGGGCCCGGGATCGTTTCTCCGCGGCGAGATCGAGGATCGACTGAATCGCCGGGGTAAGCCCCTTACGCTCGGCGGAGCCTGGCTTTTCGGCCTCCGCGAGCCATTTCGTGAACCCGCCGCGCGGCAAGGTCGCGTGATCAAGGCCCGCCCGCTCCTTGGCGAGCTGGGCGTCGAGCGCCGCGATCCGCTCGATCATGAGCGGGGTCGGGACCGGGATCGTGGGGCTCTCGTCCCCACGATCGGCGTCGGCCGATTGATTGAAGAACGCGAAGAGCTGGTAATACTCGTCTTGCGTGATCGGGTCGAACTTATGGCTATGGCACTTGGCGCATCCGACGGTAAGCCCCATCCAGACCTGCATCGTGGTGTCGACCCGGTCCTTGACGGCGGCGACGCGCCATTCCTCGTCGTCGGTGCCCCCCTCGGTGTTGGTCATCGTGTTGCGATGAAACGCGGTCGCCATGCGCTCGACGAGGGTCGGGTGGTCGAGCAGGTCCCCGGCGATCTGGGCGATCGTGAACTTGTCGTAAGGAAGATCATGATTAAACGCATCGATGACCCAATCGCGATAGCGCCAGATATTGAGGCGAAGTGGGTCCGAGCCATACCCCGCCGAGTCGGCGTAGCGCGCCAGGTCGAGCCACATCCGCGCCCAGCGCTCTCCAAGGGCGGGATCGGCGAGGAACCGGTCGACGGCGCGTTCGACATAGTCGGGCGCGGGGTCGTGGACAAAGCGCTCGATCTCGGCTGGCGTTGGCGGCAGCCCGCGAAGGTCGAGGCTCAGCCTTCGGATCAAGGTATATCGATCGGCCTCGAGTGATGGAGCAAGCCCCTCCTGCTCGATCCGCTCGAGCACCCAGGCATCGAGGGGGTTCCTCGCCCAGCGCGTGTCACGAACGGCGGGGGGCGTCTCGCGCCTGGGCGGGACAAGCGCCCAGTGGGGCGCGTATTTCGCCCCCTCGCGAATCCACCGAGCGAGGGTTTCGATCTCGGCCGTGGTGAGCCGAGGGCCCGTCTTGCGAGGGGGCATGCGGAGGGTTTCATCATCCTCGATGATCCGGGCGATGAGGGCGCTCGAATCGGGGTCGCCGGCGACGATCGCCGTCTCGCCGCTCTTGAGCAAGGTGACCGCCGAATCGCGGCGATCGAGCCGGAGGTCGCGGGCGCGCTTGGCCTCGTCGGGGCCATGACATGCGAGGCATTTCTTGGCGAGGATCGGCCGGACCTCGCGATTAAAGTCGACCGCCGGCCGGGGCTTGCCATCGGCCGGGTTTGGCTCGCCGCCAGAGGCCGCGACCGCGAAACCGAGTCCGATCATGAGCGTTCCCGTCGAGAGCCAGGGACCCACGGAGCGGAACCTCGCTCGGTTTTCGCCAGAATGAGATCGCGGCGTCATCAAGACTGTTCCCCAATCGCGGCTTGACCGCGGTCTCGTTGAGGCGATCGAGCCCCTTGCGTGCTCGCGGCGCTCCCTGGTCCACGTCCAGGAACGGAGTCCGCGGGATCATCGGATCCGTTCCACGTCTCTTCTCAAACAATTATCGGATATCGCGCCGATCCCCGCAAGTTTTGGCCGGATTCGCCGGAAATGAGATCCCCGGCCGCTCCGCGAGGGGTTCACGTTCCGCCGCGAGGAGATTCATGGCGATGATGGTCGTTGATCCCGTGTTTGTGGCCACGAACATTCTTGTCCACGCGGCGATCCCGTCCTCGCCTCTTGGTGCGGGCCGTCAGCAGACCAAGAGCAGCTCGCCTTTGAGTCCGTCGTGGACGAACTGGCAATGCGCGAGCATGTCCCGACCGACCAGAGCCAGGACGCTGGGGTCGACGGGAACGAGCTTGTTGGAGTTTTTGGATTCGAGATTCTTGGATTTGAAACGCCCGGCGCAGCGTTGATTCTGGCGGGGCAGTATGAGATTATTAGTGGAACTCGCGATGAGCGCCCGTTCCATTGATATGCATCTCCGTGGGCCGCGATCAACACGGGGTGCCACGCTCATGCGCACAGTGCCTCGTCTCTCAAACCGAGGGAGTCGGGGCTCGGCGTCGGTCAGCATCCGTGGCAGGCTCGGGGCGCCCAAGCTCGCCCGTGGAGTCGCTCGCCGTGAATGAGGAAGTCTCGCGGTATGACACGACGGTGATTATTGAGGGAATCGTCCGCAACAACTCGAAAGAGGCGGAGCACCGGGCAG
>JAKBAP010000112.1 GCA_021808995.1 Planctomycetota bacterium
GCCGGCTCGTGGGCGATCGGCGTCTAAACAACGGTGCGACAAGGGAGAATCTCGTCGCGAATACACCAGAAAGGACACGCGTATCGCGTCCCGATCCCATTCCGCGCGTTGCATCTTCCGTCGAGACGCCCTCGATGCGAAACGAGAAGAATTTCCAGGGAGGATCGCGACCTCCATTACACGAGACCGAAATCCTCTGGCTTGTAACGGATCAATCGCGAGAGTGCGATTCCTGTGCCCTTCGAGAAGGTGGGATTCAGTTTCACCCAAATCACACTGGAGTAACGACTAAGGGAACGAGCGCCGAAAACCTCGTGTGTGCCCGCCGTAATGAAACGCCATCTTTCCCAGCAGGACTGCCGTTTCCTAAGACATTCAGAGGCGTGAATCGAACTCACCGCGTGTCGGTCTTTTAGCTCCTCATTTGTTATTATCTCTGTGTGTCAATGCCTATGCGGACCTGGACCATTAAGCGGCGGTATTCCGATCGATGTCGCGTGACTCACATGCGTTTCATCGATCGACGCGAGGGGCCGCGCCGGCTCGCGGGATCGCACGCGGGTCCAGGAGGGGGGACCTGCACGAGCGCCTTGGGCCGCGGAAGTCGTGGACCCAGGTGCTAGCCAGCCCTCGATCCTCGGTCAGCGTGGATGTACGACTCCCCCGAGGTGGGGGCGCGATCTCAGGGGGTCATCGCCGCGGGGCTCACGCTCGGCGATCTCACACATAACCACGATTCTCGTCACCAACGATTGGTCCGAGGGAGCAGGCTCATTCCATTCCCCTGCAATCGCGCGCGGGCGCGGGCACCCGCGCAGGCACAAGTGTGGGCCATGTTCGCGAAGTCGGTCATCGCCAATCGTCCATGCGGCGCGGGGTTGAGCCACAGCTCGGCCTGGTTCATCCACGAACGATGGTCGGGTGGACGGTGAAAGCCACCGGCACGGTGGCACCATCGGCGAGCGGCCCCATCGCGCGTGCCCGTTTGGCCTGTCGGATCGCGATGCTCGGACGGCGCTGGCAAGAGGCCGAATTCCCCCGTTGCTTCGGGACCGGTAGGAGCCCCTCGCCCTGGGAACATCCGAGTTCCAGGGACGCTGGATTCGTCCTCCCTGGTTTTCCGGATTATAAGATGGTTCCCTTCTTGAGGGGCGAAGCGCACAGATGCCGGACCACGCCACGAGCGAAATCATCGCGGTGGGTCAGGAAGCCAATGTGCCCCGCGTCCGGGACCTGCTCGAACCGAGCCCCGGGGATGAGATCGGCGAGTCCCCGTTGTCGCCTGGCCGGGACGATCACGTCGCGACCGCCGGCGATCACCAGGGTGGGGGCGTCGATCTTCCAGAGCTGGTCGCTCACGTCGAAGTTTTCGAGCTGGGCTAGCCGCTCGGCCATCACGCTTTGCTCGGTTTCCCAGATGCGATTGACCACGAAATCGACGAGTGGCCCCGGCTCGGGCCGCTTGGCGTACAAGAGGTTGAGAAACTGATTGACGAAGAGGCTATCGGCCGGCAAGGGAAACCGCTCAAGCACCCTTCGAGCGATCTTGGACCCGAGGGTTGAGCGAAACCGCTCCTCGGCGCCACTGACCACGAGACCCGTGACCCGATGTGGAAAGTCAACGGCCGCCTGCAAGGCAATCGCGCCACCAAAGGAAACGCCGAGCACGCTGGAACACTCAAGGCCAAGATGCTCGATCACCGAGGCGAGATCACGGGCGTGATCCCCCAGGCCATGAACCGACCGCCCCTCCATCTGCGCGACGCCACCAACCGCCCGATCACCCCGCGGACTGTAGGCGAACACCTCGAAATCGCGAGCGAGTCTGCGTAACAGCGGCAAGACCAGCCGCCATCCACCGGCAAGCCCCGGAACCACCACCAGAGGCTCGCCATGACCCAGCCGGGCAACCTCGACCCACTCACCACCAAGGTCGATGTGCTCACACCCGACGCCGTCCGAGCCCCCGGAATCCATCATCCACACCGACCGCCACTTCGATGCCAAACGCATGGTGTACCTCTCTGGAGCCAATCATCCAGCATGGCCCGAACTTCGCCCGGAACTTCGTACTCGGAAAGCAAGACCGCTCTCCGCGAACCCCCAGTCAGCCACCGCGACCCCAACAAGCCCAGCAACTCCCCGTCACTGTTCACTCGAATCCCAAGGACTCCGCCAGGGGAAACCCTCCCACCCGGCAGCAAACCGCCCTGTCCTTGAATGAAATCGAGAAATGCATCTTCCGTGCCTCTCGAAAGATTCCTCCGCCAGGGTCATCCGTGGCCTTGAATGACCTGGGCCGACCACCGGTGCCGACGCGCCGTCTGTCGAAACCTCGGCGCTCGATGGGCGACAACGAGGATTAACGGGGACTCGGGCGACATCCCACTTTGCCTATTCGACTCTGTTTATCATTGTTCTGGGTCTTGGATCGTGTTTTGTGCGTCTTTGGACCGTTTGGCTTGGGGCGACCCAGGAGACAAGAGCGATTTGGGCGACCTGGGTGAATAAGGGGATTGATACTGTCGAAAGCCTCGATCCATCGAACTTTCGCTAACGAACCCCTTGTGATTCAGCGCCGAACTGGTAGCCTAGGGAGGCAGGTGATCGGCAATCGTCGATCGCGGTCGGCGCATCACCAGGGATCAGCACCTTGAACGATGACTTTGGCTATCCGGTTGATCGGTCGGGCATCGGCTCTGGGGGCCGGGCGGTGGTTCCACCTTGGTTGGGTGGACCTGTCGAGGTCCTGGGTACAGGCTTGCCGGATCGGCTTCATGGTGGCTGGGGGCGCGTCCTTTCGCGCACGCTCTGGATGGCCTGTTCGGTGGGTGTCCTGGTCTATTCGCTCGCCGTTTTGATCCACGTCGCGTCGATGGGCACCATCGGCGTGAGATGTATGTTTGGGAGCAAGATCGACGAGGAGGTCCCGGCGGACTATCGCTGGGAGACGGATCGGCCCGCCGTCGGCGATTCGATCCTTTCCATTGGTCCGTTCCCGATCCGTGATGGCAGCTATTCGGACTATATACAGGCGTTGAAGGGCCTTCGGGAATTGGTCGGCCGGAAGGTCCTGGTCCGATGGACGGACGCCCGATCTGGCGAGCCACGATCCTCGTTCGCCTTGGTTCAGCATCCTCCAGCCTGGACCTATTACTGGTCGTGCGTCTGGTTCTTGCAAGAGTTGTTGATCTTTGGGATTGGCGCGCGGGTTTTTTGGAAGCGTCCGGACGATAATTCCGCGCGGATCTTTTTCGCGATGTGCATCGTGACGGTCGGCGCGTACATGGGGGGCTATCACTGGACCGAGATCGTGGGTCAGCCGGTCTTGATCTATGGGTTCGCGCTGTTCGCGCTCTTCGTGCCGGTGGTCAACCTGCATTTCTATCTGGAATTTCCCCAGCCGAATTTCATTCTTCAGAAGCACCGGCGGTTGGTTTTGCTCGCCCTTTATGGCTTGCCGTCGGCGTATCTTTCGGCGTTATGGGGTGACATGCTGATCGTGCGATGGCTCTCCAGGACCGCCGGGTCGCTCGAGACCACGACCGCGTTCCAGACTGTTCGGGCTCTCGCCCTGGGCTATATCGGAGTCGCGGTGTTGCTGTTCGTCGGGGGGCTGCTCTGCCTGGGGCTGAGCTTCAAGAACGCGCGCACCCGATCCGAGCGAAATCAGGTGCAGTGGATCTTCCTGGCCTCCCTGATCGCGCTTGTGCTCATCGGCTACGTGGTCGAGCAGGCGTGGCAGGACCCGGCCTCGCTCGGTCGCGATAACGCGGCGTGGCCCATGTTTGGGGTGTCGCTGCTTTATACGATGGCCCACGCGTTTAGCATCACGCGATATAAGCTCATGCAGGTCGAGGAAATCGTCAACCGCGGCGTCGTCTATTTCGCGCTCAGCGTGACGGCCGGGCTGATCTATTCGTGCTTACTGTTGATCTCGGGCAAGCTGATCGGGGACCAGTTGTTTTCGACGCATTCGACTTCGCGGGGCGCGATGACGGCCGCGCTTTCGGTGGTTGTGGTTCTGGTCTTATCCGAGGTGGCCCGCGGTCGGTTTCAGCGCGTGATTGACCGTCAGTTTTTCCGAGAGAAATACAAATTTGATCGGGCGATGCAAAAGATGCGGCTGGCGGTTGGCAGCCTGATCGACCGCGGGACCTTGGGCCGGCGGCTCCTGGAGGCGGCGGCCGAGGTCTTGCGGCTGGAGTGGGGAGCGCTTTACCTGGGTGATTCGCAGGGTCGGACGCTGCGATTGGCCGCCTGCTATGGACCCGCGCCCGACGAGCAGATCCTCTCGATCGACAATCCCCTGGCGGTTCGGCTCCGGGCCGCGCCGACACTTAGGCTTTCGCACGCGAGGTCGCTGGGCGGGGTCTCGGACTCGGCGGCCGACGCCATGATCGCGCTCGGGGGCGAGGCCGCCGCGGGGCTAGGCGCGGACGATGGCGGGCTCGCCGGAATGCTCGTGCTCGGTCCCAAGCGCAGCGGCATGCCTTATGAGGACGAGGAAATCGCCTTCCTGGGCGCGCTGAGCTCCGTCGCCACCCTCGTCTTGCATTCGGCGGACATCCAACAAACCCTGGAACAGCTCAATCAAGAGCTACGGAGCAAGGTCGAAAAAATCGCCGAGCAGCAGCGGCGGATCCTGATCCTTCAGGATCAGCTCAAGGATCGCGCTGAACGCAGGCGTGGGGACCCCGTCGCCATCTCGCCAGCGGCGTCCCCGGTCGAGCCGGGCACCCGCGATGTCTTTGACGCCATCAAGGGTTCAAGCGCGAGCATTCAGACCATGATCACCATGGCTCGCAAGGTCGCGGCCAGTCCCTCCGCCGTCTTAATCCGCGGCGAGAGCGGCACGGGCAAGGAGCTCCTCGCCTCCGCCATTCATCAGGCCAGCCCCCGCGCGGGCCGACCCTTTGTCAAGGTCCACTGCGCGGCCCTCTCTCAGAGCCTGCTCGAAAGCGAGCTCTTCGGCCACGTCAAGGGAGCATTCACAGGCGCTGACAGGGACCGCGTCGGTCGGTTCGAACAGGCCAACGGCGGCACCCTGTTTCTCGACGAGATCGGCGATATCAATCTCGAGGTCCAGACCAAGCTCCTCCGCGTCCTCCAGGAAATGGCCTTCGAGAGGGTCGGCAGCTCGCAACCCATCAAGGTCGACGTCCGGATCCTCGCCGCGACGCATCAGAATCTCGAAACCTTCATCCGGGACGGCAAGTTCCGCGAGGATCTCTATTATCGGTTGAACGTCATTCACCTACCCGTCCCCTCGCTCCGTGAGCGTAGGGATGACATCCTCGATCTGGCCCTCCATTTCCTTTCGGTCCATGCCAGGCGCACGGGCAAGCTTGTCACGCATCTCGATCCCGAGGCGGTTGCCGCGCTGATGGCCCACGACTGGCCGGGCAATATCCGCGAGCTGGAAAACGTGATGGAGCGGGTGGTCGTCCTGGCCGATGGCCCGGCGGTGACCCTTTCTGATTTGCCTCCGGAGTTCGCCCCCTCCCGGCGCTCACGGCCGCGATCCCGGCTCGTGCCCACGCACGCGCCATCGGGCGCGGGCTCCCGGCCGGAGATCGGCCGCGCGACCGATCGCCTGGCTGGTCATTCCTCGATCGGCGAATCCTCCTCGTACAGTCAGGCGATCGACGCGAGCGAGGGAGACGAGTGGAACGCCGATTTCCTGGCCTATGAGCGCGAGCGGCTCCGCGACGCCCTGAACCTGGCGAAGGGAAACAAGAGCACGGCCGCCCGCCTGCTGGGCATGCCACGGAGCACGTTCTTCAGCAAGCTCAAGAAACACGGCCTAGCCTAGCGGCCCACCCCGATGCGAATCAGGGGGTCAAGGTCATGGTCGAGGTCGTCTCGGTCGTCTGGTCAATGTTTTGATCCATCGGGCCGGCGATCATGAGCTCCATTTTCTGAGTGAGGGTGGTCGCGGCGATCCGCCCCGACTCGCTATTGAAGTCGAGCCGGCCCTTGCCCTGCTGTGAGCGGACCTTGGCGGAGTATCCGGTGTTGTCGCCGGGCTCGAGCCCGACCTTGGTCTCGGTATCAACCTGCAGAATGGCGGGGTTCTTGGGGTCGGGGCCCTGAAACGTGAAGCTCTTGTCGACCACGATCACCCCCAGGGGCGAGGGCATCCGCGAGGGCTTGCCGGCCCAGGTCTTGCCGGGCTTGATCTCTTCGTCCGGAAAGGCCGGAGGACTCGATTGCTTGAGCATGTCGGTCAGAGCCTGCTCCGTCAGACCATCCTGGGCACCGCCACCATCGGCGGGGAGCCCGTCACGGAGTTTCTTGATCGTCTCGGCGGGGATCTTGAAATTCTCGACCGCCCCAGACGCCTTCATCTGAAAGGTGAACTCCGCCCCCGCCATCGCCTTGACCTGCTTGGCGACCGCGCCAAAGGGCTCCGGCGCGTCGACCTTGTCGCTGTCCGAGTCAAAGTCAAACGCTTGAAACGGCGGCTGGTTGACCTTCATCCGGACGCGATTGATCCGCGCGGTCACGTCCGCGTCGCCAGCCGCGGAGACGCTCTTCACGGTCCAGGTCAGGTTGATGGTCTGGGCCTTGGTGGATTTGACGTCACGATCCTGGATCTTGATCGTGGAGTTCATTTTTTCTTCCAGGGTATACTTGAGGACCTCTCCGGCCTTGAGCTTCCAGCGCAGGGTTTCGGCGAATCCCATGGCCGGCGCCAGGCCGGCGGCCAGGGCGAGAGCCACCCCCGCGAACCGAGTGATTCGGCTGAACGAGATCCCCGCCGAACCGCAATCCGTTTGTGTCTTCATCGAGATCCTCATATAGTCGGTCCGTTTTCCTCTAGGATCGCGCGGCCCGACCTGGCTCATGGGGCCGGAGCCCCACCTGACCGCGACCACGGTATTCTCACCATCCGAGGCGCGAGCGTCAACGGATCGAGGGGGCCTGGTTGCCAATAGGGTCGCTCGCGTCGACCCTCACTCTGGGCTGGTTTCAGCGATTCGAGCCTCGAGCCATTCGGTCAAGAGCTCGAAGTGCGGACACCGCTTTCTGACTTTCCCGGGGTCGATTTGCTCAAGCAATTTGGGGGCGTGCCCGAGCTTCGCGTGATTTTCATCGGAATACGCTCCCTTAGCGGTCGACTTGGTTGCCGACACGAGCTTCTTGTAAAGCTCGGGCTTTGGCACTTCCTCAAGATTCTGGCGCGTTGGGAGCTTGTTCTTGCTGAATTTGCTCCCATACCAAACCTCGAGCGCTTCCGGATCCGCGGCAATCCAGGCTTCCATGCACTGGACCATCAGATGAATCGTCTCGGGGCTGATCCCAGCCAAATCCCAGCCGTCCCGATTCCGGAGATGGTCCTTCCGCGATGACGATCTTGGATCTGGAGGGGACGTTTTGATCGGCTCTTCCGAGTCAACTAGAAGCACGCATAACTCGCCGCGCCTGGCTTTCCGATAGGCGTTCCTGAACGCCTCGCTCGTCGCGTTTCTCCCTCCACAGGGCACGACTTTCCATCCTAGCCGCTTGGCCTGGGCCGCCTTTTTCTGAGGCTGTAAAAGGGCATCCAGCCCTCTGCGAAGGGTGGCGCGTTGAGAGGTGCGATCGCCGCCTCCCTCGACATAAATGGAGATCGCCGTCAGGGGTTGCCCCCGAGCTCCCCGATGCGCCATACATCCCCCAACCGATAGTCGCCAAGCCAATGCTTGAGCCTGTCAGGATCGAGCCTCTCGAAACACGTTCCCCCGCGATATTCGCAGACGACGACGGAATCCACGTGGTCGGTGAGGCCTGAGACGAGGGCATCGGAGTGCGTGGTAACGATCAATTGCGTTCGCGACGAGGCTTCCACGAGCAGCTCCGCCAACAGGCCGACGGCGTCGGGATGGAGTCCGAGTTCGGGCTCCTCGATACAGGTGAGGGGTGCCGGGGACGGTGACAAAAGGAGGGCTAGAATCGCCATGAACCGCAGTGTGCCGTCGGAAAGTCTTGTCGCCGGAATCGGTGCCTTGAGACCGTCCTCATGCAGGAAGAGCTGGACCGTTCCCCCATGGATGCGGGTCGTGAACCTCTTGTAGCGCGGCAAGAAGCGAGACAACAGACGGCTGAATTCAGCGCTCCCGCCTGTGTGCTCGAACTCGTTCAAGACCAGAGCGAGATTGCTGGAGTCAGGGAGGAGATCATCGGCCGGAAGATCAGCCAGTTGGGGTTGGCGTTGCGCGGCGTACCTGCCGAAGCTCCATTCGCGAAATGTCTGAATCCTCTTGAATTGCTGGCCGAGCCAGGTGATCTCGGGGTACGCGTCGATGCCTTTACGTTGCGAGAGAACCGATTCGTCAGGAGCCAGATCCTCTCGCTTGAGCTTGCGCATGGTCCTCCCTTCATTATGAGAGTCGCGCACGCTTAAGACAGGCTTCCCTTTCTGATAGCGGTAATAGAAAAAGACGTCGTCCTCGCTCGCATTCCGCTTCTCGGCCTCCTCCAAGGCTTCGTCCGCCACTTCGGTTCGCTGACCCGCCGAGGCGAAGTCAAGTCGATACCGAAGGTCACTTCTGGATTCCCCACGGCTCACGACAACCTCGATCGTCGCTGGCGAGTTTTGCTTGGTGCCTTTCCAGAGCCACTCCCCGACGCCTCCGCCATCTCGGATCGCGGTCGCCAACGCCGTGGGGGTGGCATGGAGCAGTTCAATCGCCGCGATCAGGTTCGACTTGCCCGAGCCATTGGGACCGATTAACACATTAAGCGGTCCCAGATCAAGCGCGGGCGATTTCGGCGGGAACGAGAGCAGGCCAGATAACCGTATCGACCTCAAGAACGTCATCGTCCACTTCCCCAGCCTGATGAGCTCGCTCCCAGCCACCCCCCCGGCGCGGGCCCGTTGAAAGGGCCAGAGGTATCAATGACCGTGCGTCAGAGCAATCCCGAGAGGCATCGCCCGATCATAACACGAATCCAGGGAGGGACGGCGCGACCTCCGACATGGTTTCGCGCCCAACCCGCGTTCATGGCCTGGGATCGGCGGTGTGAAATTTGACGAGATATCCCAGCGCGGCTAGGTCGTAGACGGCGTGTGCGATCATGACGGTGAGCAGGTTTCCGTTGCTGATCGACAGCGCGCCGAGATAGAAACCCATGATCGCGGCCAGGACCATGTAAGTCATTGAGATCGGGTGAAAGAGTCCGAAGAGCAGGCTGGCCAGGGTCAGCCCCCAGGTCGTGCCCAGCCACCCCGCCAGACTGGCCTGGGCGACGCCGCGAAAGAGCATCTCCTCGCCAACCCCGGCGGCGACGGAGATGAGCGCGAGCTCGGACCAGGATCGGTGTGAGAAGAGGGGGGCGACCTCGACATCGCAAAACTTTCTGACCCGTGACAGAGGCCCGATCGGCCAGCGGAGCATCGCGATGAACAGGGCCAGGAGCGGCATCGCCGCCACCACGCCCAGACCCGCGTCGAGCGGATTCCAGGCGAAATGCTCGAGCGGATTCCTGGAGAGCAGCCATCCCAGGAACAGGGACAAGGGGGCCAGTCCCCCCTCGAAAAAGACCGCGAAGATGATCACGACGTCTCGGGCCGGTCGATCCTCGGGCGCGTCGGACGGAGAATCCCCGCCCCGGTTCGCGTCATCGTCACTTTCCGTCGACATCATCGGCGCACACCGATCCGCTGGAGGCTCGACTGATCCGCCCATCCCCCCGATCCCATCGACGACATGACGCGCCGGCGGCGAAAATACAAGCTAGACTGAGTTCCGGGTTGAGACGTCTCGTGTTTGATTTGAAACAATCTATCCTGTCGATGGTCGCGCGTCTATGCGTTCACCGCCGCTGTTTCTCTGATGCAACATCGCGGATGCGTGGAGCGCGCTCTCATGGGCCTCCCGGTGATGTCAGCGGCTCGTGGTTTGACGCGTCCCGGTGTCTCCCAGGGTAATCTTGCGGGGCTGGATCTCGTTTTTCCTAACCACATAAAAGACAGCGCTTTGGGTCTGGGTGGTTTCGGGCTGGCGTAACACGTAGATGATGTTGTCGGACCGGATGGTTTCCCAATGGCGGCTGCCTACGTTCATTCCGACCAGGACGTCCCCCTTCTGGATCGCGGCCAGGGCGGCCGGGCTCCCCGGCGAAACCGACTGCACGAACAGGCCGCCACGGAGCTTGGGTGAAACCGCCGCGACATAGTCGTTGCTGACCGGCTGGATCCTGAGCCCCAGCACGCGCCAAACCAGGTCGTCGGGATTCCCGGTGGAGGGGACCACGGATTCCGGGGTCGATTTCACGTCCAGGGCGAGTCGCGACTCGGTCCCGCCGCGGCGAATCGTCACGGTCGCGGGTCGGCCCGGCACCACGTCGACCATCCCCAGCTCGAAGTCGACAACGTTCGCGATCGCCAGATCGCCCACTCGCACCAGCTCGTCGCCGGGCTTGAATCCCGTGCTCTCGGCCATGCTGCCAGCCTGGACCTCCGACACGACCACGCTGGCCTTGCCCCCCTTCGCGACCTCGCCCGTCACCAACCCATGCCAGGTCGCGGCCATCCGGCGGGTGCTCAACAGCTCGGCGGCCACCCGCTTGACGTCGTCGATCGGAAGCGCGAAGCCAATCCCCTGCGCCCCGGCTCGAACCGCCACGTTGATCCCGATCAATTCACCGTCGATATTGATCAAGGGCCCCCCCGAATTCCCGGGATTGATGCAGGCGTCGGTCTGGATCAGATTGCGGTAAACTTGATCGTCCGACAGGGTCACGTCGCGATGAAGAGCACTCACGATCCCAACCGAGACCGTGTTTTCATAGCCGTAGGCGTTACCAAGCGTAATCACCGTCTCTCCGACCATGAGATCGCCCGAACGACCAATCTCAACCGCGACCAACGGCCGCCGAGGATCGATCTTCACCACCGCCAGATCCATGACCGGGTCGAATTGCAACACCCGAGCCGGATAGCTCGTCCCATCATGAAGCTGGACCTCGATCCCCTGGACCTTGTCCACCACATGATGATTCGTAAGGATGTATCCCCGTCCGTCGATCACCACCCCGCTCCCCATCCCGCTGACCCGAGGATGCTGGTTTTCCTCCGCGGAAAACGGCCAGCGGCTGTGCGACGTCGCCTTTTTCTCGCTCGAGATGCTCACCACCGAACGCTTGGACTTCTCGACGGCCTCGACCACCGCCGTCCGCCGCGACCGCGAACCCGCCTGGGCCCAGCCCGATAACGGACAACCAACCCCCACCACGGCGACCAGACCCAGCACGAGGGTCCGCGTCACTCTCGATCTCCGTCTCTCGTAGGGCGTTGGCACGATGGTCGTCCCCTTGGCGAACTGTGACTGAAGCCGCGTTCTCGTCTTCATCCGTTTCCGCCCTGTCTCGAGATGCTCGATTTCGCTCGTCTCCCGACTTGGTTCTGAATCGGTTCGCCCAGTTTGACGGCTTGAGCGTCGTGCAACCAATCTTCCCTAGCTTTCCTTGGCTTTGTAATTATCCTTATCTGCTTCCTATCTTAGCCATTTTGACGCTTCGCCAGGGCAAGGCCGGGGTTTACCCTCGCGGCATGAGAGAGGCTGACGGTTGGGCCGACCGATCGGGGGTCGTCTCGGGGTGAGGTGGCGTTACATTCTGTGTAAGCGGCCAGCTCGCACGGTCGGCTTTTGTTGACAGAGAGGCCGCGACGATGCCAAGCTTTTGAGTGCAGGGGTTCGGGGATGTAATCCGATTTCCAGGCCGTCGTGAGCGCGGCGGTAGGAGCAATTCAAGCGATGGCTGAAAAATCGAGACGGAGGGAGCTTCTCGAGCGATCGTTGGCGGAAGATCCCGGGGATCCCTTCCTGCGTTACGGGCTGGCGATGCAGTGTTTGAGAGAGGGCGAAACGGCCGAGGGGCGTGAGCGTCTCAAGGCCCTGATCGCCGACCATCCGGAGACGCAAATCGCCTCTTATCAGCAGCTTGGGCAGTCGTATGTCGAGTCGGAAATGATTGACAAGGCACGGGCGGTACTGGCCGAGGGCATCAAGCGGGCTCTCGCCGCCGGCGATGACCACGCGGCGGCCGAGATGCGGGGACTCTATCAGTCGCTGAATTGAATCGGGGGAACGCGTCGTCACACGACCGTGAAACGCGGTAATTGACATGGATGGATTAACCTGGATCAGCCCACGATTCCGCCCGGAAAGGCGGGCGTGGAGGTCGTGGTTGGAGTCGGCGGAATGTTCATGAACGCGGCGAGCGCGGCGGGTTCTCGCGAGGTTGCCGAGCCGGGGTTTGGGAGCCATCAGGACGCCACCGGGCCGAGCGATCCCCTGAAGCGACCGCCGGCGGCGCTTTTCACGTTCCCCAATCGCGTCTTGTTTGGCGAGGGCGCGCGGGGGCTTTTGGCCCAGGAGATCGGCGCGTTAGGGATGCGTCGGCCGCTCATCGTCGCGGATCCTGGGGTGGTCGCGGCTGGCCTGGTCGACTCGGTCACCGGTGGGATTGGCGAATTCACCCTGTTTTCCGAGGTCCACGCGAACCCGACCGAGGCCGACGTCCTGGCGGGGCTCGCTCGCTATCACGAGGCGGGTTGCGACGGCCTGATCGCGATCGGAGGTGGAAGTCCGATCGACGCCGCCAAGGCGATCCGGCTCTTGACCAACCATCCGGGCCGACTGGCCGATTACGACGTCACGGCCGGGGGCATGGAGACAATCCACCCCCCGATGCCCCCGATGGCGGCCATCCCCACCACGGCCGGCACTGGAAGCGAGGCTGGTCGAGGGACCTTGATCCAGATTCCCGCGAATCAGCGCAAGACGGCCGTGCTCAGCCCCCATCTGCTCCCCTCGGTCGCGATCTGCGATCCCGAGCTCACCCGGGACCTCTCGCCAGAGCTCACCGCGGGGACGGGGATGGATGCGTT
>JAKBAP010000578.1 GCA_021808995.1 Planctomycetota bacterium
TTTATTCAAGAGCCATTCCTGATTTGACGACTGTTTGGGTGAAATCGGCCCGAGTGCTCGGTTGTGACCGTCGGTTTCATGGGGCCTGGATTTTTCGTCCGAGTGGTTTACCCTCCGTATAGAATGAGGCTTCACGACGAACCCCTGGACCGTCCGATGCATGGGCGGTCACATCGCGCGCGAGCTCGCCAATGCCTTTTGATTCCAAGACCCAGCGCAAGATCATGGGCCGGTTCGCCACCGGGATCGCGGTGGTGACGACGGATGGGCCGGCTGGTCCACACGGGCTTACGGCCAACGCCCTGGCGTCGCTTTCGCTCGACCCTCCCTTGATCATGGTCGCGATCGACAAGAAAGCGGCCTCGCTCGAGTATCTCAGGCGCAACCGGTGCTTTGCCGTGAACATCCTGGCCTTGGACCAAGAGCCGCTCTCACGGCGGTTCGCGACGCCCGGTCCCAAGGAATTTGGCGACCTCGATTGCACGACCTCCCAGACCGGAGCGCCGATCCTCGCGGGGTGCCTGGGTTTCGTCGACTGCCGGGTGGTCGAGATCCTCCCTGGCGGCGATCATGAGATTTTCATTGGCGAGATCCTCGCCGGCGCGGAACACGACGGCTTTCCGCTCCTCTATTTCGCCGGCGGCTACCGCCGGTTAGCCGATCCCCATGAATAATTCCGCGACGAGAGAACGAACGATGAGCCTCCCTCGAGGATTCGCCCTGGCTTTAACGGTGATTGCGTGCGTCCCGTCCACTCTGGCGGTCGCGGCCGGCGATCCGCCGGGCGTGATCGAGATCAAGGAGGGGCTCACGATTTCCGGAGGTCCGCGCGGACGCCGCGACCCGATCGCGCTCGACCGCGTGGCCGAGCGGATGGTTCTTGGCGGTTGGACTCAGCCCAAGGAAGGCGACCCGATCGCCGGCGATTCCAGCGAGCGCTGGAAATCCATTCACGCGGGGGCCGATGGCTCGTTTCCGCGGTCGGGTGCTCGCGGAGGGTACATCGCCCTCAACGTCCCGTGCGACTCGGCCAAGGTGATGATCCTGGAGGCAACAGGAATCGCGGTGGCGCGGGTCAACGGCGTTCCCCGGGTTGGCGACATCTATGGTAGCGGCATCACCCATCCGCCAGTCCAGCTCAAAAAAGGAGACAACAGCCTGCTCTTCAGTCTAGGTCGCGGGGCATTCAAGGCCCGGCTCGTCCCTCCCAAGGCCGAGGCTTTCCTGGATACCTCCGATCCGACCACCCCAGACCTCCTCACCGGCGCGCCCGTCGATGTCGAGGCCGCCGTGATCGTGGTCAACGCCACCGACCGCTGGCGCGACGATCTGGAAATCACGGCGACTCTCCCCTTGGGGTCGACCGTCCGGACAAGGGTCCCCACGCTCGCGCCGGTCTCGACCCGCAAGGTTGGTTTCGCGATCCGCGGCCCCGCTCCCGCCACCGAGGCAGACCACGCGATCAAGCTGGGCTTGGAAGCACGCTCATCGAGCGCTTCCGTCCTTGACGGGGCTTCGATCACCCTGCGCGCGAGGCACCCCGACCAGACGCACAAACGGACCTTCCGAAGTGGGATCGATGGCAGTGTTCAGTATTACGGTGTCGTCCCGCCACTCACGACGAAAGGTGAATCACTGGCCGCCGCCAGGCCGGGGCTGGTCCTTACGCTGCATGGCGCTGGGGTCGAGGCCATCGGCCAGGCCCAGGCCTACGCGGCGAAACCGGGGCTCTTGATGGTCGCGCCAACCAATCGCCGCCCCTATGGCTTCGACTGGGAAGATTGGGGCCGGCTCGACGCCCTGGAAGTCCTCGACCGAACCCAGGCCGAGTTTGACGTGGATCGGACACGAACCTATCTGACGGGCCATTCGATGGGAGGACATGGAACCTGGCATCTGGGAGTGACCTTCCCCGACCGATTCGCGGCCATCGCCCCTTCCGCAGGATGGGTGAGCATGTTTTCATACGCAGGGCTCAAGCGATCGGAATCCACGGACGCCGTCGATCGCCTGCTCGTCCGCTCGACCGGAGCCAGTGACACATTGGCTCTCGTGCGTAACCTGGCTCCGAATGGCGTTTACATCCTCCATGGCGACGCCGACGACAACGTACCCGTCGAGCAGGCGCGGATCATGCGGCGGGCGCTCGGCGAGTTTCATCCCGACTTTGTCTATCATGAACAACCAGGCGCGGGGCACTGGTGGGGAAATCCGTGTGTCGACTGGCCCCCGCTGTTCGCGTTTCTCGGATCGCGTGTGATTCCAGACCCGGCCGAGGTCGCCCGGGTTGATTTCACGACGGCCAGCCCAGGGGTTTCGAACCGCATGCGGTGGGCGACCATCGAGGGGGCGGCCAAGCCCGCGACCCCGAGCGCTGTCCATCTCGTGCGCGACCGCCAGAAATTCACGATTCGCGGGACCACCGAAAACGTTTCGCGGCTCACCCTGGATGTCGCCGCCGCGTTTGGTAAGGGAGGCGAAACGGCCCCAATCACCGTCGAGCTCGATGGAAAGACGCTCGGCAAGCTTTCGCCGGGGCCGGCCAGTCAATCGAGCGCGAGACGGATTCAGCTCGCGAAGTCCGGCGATTCAGATC
>JAKBAP010000579.1 GCA_021808995.1 Planctomycetota bacterium
ATAGGAATGGATGCCGTCGCGCCAGGTGTCGCGGAAGGCTTTGACCTGTTCGGGTTCGCGGGTGATGTGGGCGGCGTTGCCGTCCTTGACGTCGCGGCTGGTGGTGGACCACTGGAAGTTGCTGTTGAACTTGATGCCGTAGGGAGGGTCGAGGTAGATGCACTGGACCTTGCCGCGGAGGCCCTCGCGCTCGGCGAGGCTGGCCATCACCTGCAGGCTGTCGCCCAGGATCATGCGGTTCGACCAGTTCTGGTCGTGCTCGTAAAAGTCGGTCTTGTCGACCCCCTCGGGGATGCCGTTGAAATCGGCGAAGAGGCCGAGCTGGCGCTCGACGGCGGCTCGCGGCTTGCGGCCCGCGGCCTGTCCCCCGCTCGCCGCGAGCCACTCGGAACTGGCCGTTAAATCATCGATCAGGGCCTTGGGATGGACCTTTTCCTGGATGTAGAGGGGTGGGGCGTGAACGACCAGGTCGCTCCAGTCTTGTTCGTCCTTTCCGCGCCAGACGAGCTGGGGGTCGAGGTCGCGGTTTCGCCGCTCGTAGGCGACGCGGACGGGGCTCCGCTGGGCCTCGTTCACCACCGGCTGATATTCGGCCGTCGGGATGTTGGTTCGCTTGTCGTCCGTGTGGACGAGCGATTCGACGGTCTTCTTGGTAACGGGTTTCTTGGCCATTATTTCCTCTTACCCGGAAGGATCTCGCGGACGACCGCGGCGAGCTGTTTGGCGGACGGCAGCCGGCCCTTGAGCTCGGTGGGCAGCCGAGGCTGAAGAGGGTATTCGGCGACCCCGATGGGATTGCCCTTGGTCCTGAGCGCGAACTCGACCTCGACGTCCTCCTTTTCCGCGCGCAAGATGACGCCGATTGAAGGGGCGTCGCCCGGGGCGCGCTCGTTTTCGTTGAGCAGGTTCAGGTAAAAGTCCATCTTCCCGGTGTGCTCGGGCTCAAAGGGGCCGATCTTGAGGTCGAAGGCGACGAGCGCCTTGAGAAAGCGATGATAAAACAGCAGGTCGACGAAGCATTCCTCGCGGCCGATCGAGAGCCGATGTTGCCGTCCGATGAAGCAAACGCCATCGCCGAGCTCGAGGATGAACGATCGCGGGGACTCGATCAGCCGCCCTTCGAGCTCGCGTTTCCTGACGGCTGGGCCGATGCCCAGGAATTCGAGATTGTAGCGGCTCTTGAGAACTTCGTCGGCTTGAACGGCCAGGGGCCCTCCCAGGACCAGGGCGAAATTGTGCGATGTCTTTTCCTTGACCGCGCGTTCATAAGCGTTTGCCTTGATCTGATTGAGAAGTACGTCGCGACTCCAGCCGAAATGAGCGACGGCGCGTAGGTAATAGAGTCGCGCGGCGGGGTCGGCGACCCTGGCGAGGGCGTTGGCGTGGTGGCCCCAGGGAACGGCCGCCAGCAATTCTCTCACGGCCTGTGAGAGTTTCTCGCCGCCGCGCTTGATTCGCGATTCTCTCACGGCGTGTGAGAGGAATTCGGGGGCGGTATGGGCGAGGTAAAACCGTTGCATCCGCCAGAGGTTTCGCGGGGAAAAACCGCGGACGTCGGGGAATTCGCGTCCGAGGTCGCGGGAGAGCTTCTCGACGACGGAGTCGCCCCAGAGGGCGAGGGCCCGCTTCTCGACGATCGCCTGGCCGAGATCCCAGTAAAGCGAGATGAGCTCATGGTTCAGCGAGCGGGCGGCCGAGAGGCGGGCTGCGCGGATGCGGTGCTTGAGAGCGATCAGGAACTGGGCGTAATCAGGCGTGGGCAGGGGGGGGCTCATGGGCTTTTGGCCTCCGCGATGATCCGAGCGAACTCGCTTTCGACCTTGGCCTTGAAGTCAGAGTCGATCTCATAAATGTCCCTGAATTCCGCGAACGCCCAGCGGCCGTGGGTCTTGAGATTGTTCACGCCGGGGACCCAGTAGGTCTCCATGGTCGCTTTCTTTTCCTTGGCGTCCTCGCGGCGGTAGCCCTTGATCTCCACGACCAGCCGCAAGAGATCGCCGTCGCCGCGGCCGTCGTCGACGAGCACGATGAAGTCGGGGAAATACTTACGCGATACCGATCCATATCGATAAGGGACCTCGAACCCCAGGCCGTGGTTTTTCACGTAGCCTCGGACCCTGGGATGGGACTCGGCGACGCGGCAGAATTCGCCCTCCCAGTCGCTGTCCAGGATCACCCAATTGACGTGGCAATGCGCTGGGCTGGTTTGCCAGCGAAGGGTCTTCGAGGTGTTGAAGCGGACGTGCGTCGTCGAGCCGACCGGGTTGTAGGGATCGAGCAGGGCCTTGATGGGGCTCTGGTCCTCGAAGGCCCGGGTGATCCCGGCGGTGATCCGCTCGCAGGCCATGTCCGCGAGCTGAAGATAGATGAGCTGGGCGGGCGACGTCCCCCCCTTACAGACGAGACAGGTATCGAGCCACTGCTTGGTGATGGTCTTGAGCTGGCCAAAGAGGTTGAGATTGGCCTCGCCGCCGGGATCGCGCCATTTTTGAAAGAGCAGGTGCTTGGTCAGGTAATAAAGCACCGTCGCGGTACGGGCCTCGCGTAAGTGCTCAAGGGTGAGCTCCACGCCCTCCCCGATGATCCAGAT
>JAKBAP010000580.1 GCA_021808995.1 Planctomycetota bacterium
TTCCGCTCCCCACAACCCTGGATCTGGCGATCCGCGTGATCGTAGGCGGCCTGAGGCATTGCGTGATCAGCAACGGCTCGGTCGTGGATCCGATCCGACGCGAGGGCTCTTCTGTCTCGACAGCGACTCCTGGAGCCACGACAATCCCTGAAGCGGTTTGAACGGCGTCGGTGCCTTGAGCTTTCCCGAGTTCCCCATCACGCCTCGGCCTTGATGGCGACCGATGTCGTGAAGGAAAGCCCTGGATCGACACCAGGTGAATCCTTGAGAGCCTGGCGGCCAGTAACAACGGGTCCCGCGGAATCGAGAGACACAATGGCAAGGACAACGTTCACGCGGCGGGGTTTGATGAAGGCGACCTTGGCCTGGGCGGGGGCGAGCGTCTGGGCGAGCCGAGAGGAACGCGCATTCGGCTTCGTGAGCGCCAACGATCGTCCGCGCATGGGCGCGGTCGGGACAGGCAGCCGATGGTGTCAAAAAGCAACGGGCCTCACGGGATCCTACGGCTCAGCGCCCGGCATGCGACGCCACGGCGACTATGTCGTGGTCTGCGACGCCGACGAAAACCGCCGTGGGCTCGCCGGAAAACTGGTCAAGGACTGGACCGGCCGCGCCCCCGATTCGGTCGCCGACTATCGGGTGATCCTGGACCGCGACGATATCGATATCGTGCATATCTCGACGCCGGACCACTGGCACGCCAAGATCGCCATCGAGGCCATGCGATCCGGAAAGGACGTTTATTGCGAAAAGCCGATGACCCTGACCATCGAGGAAGGTCAAAAGATGGTCGAGGCCTGTCGCAAGACCGGGCGAATCGTCCAGATCGGCACCCAACAGCGGAGCGAGCTCTCATTCATCAAGGCCATCGCCATGATTCGCGACGGGCGGATCGGGAAGGTTCGAAAGGCCACCTGCGTGATCGATGGCGCTCCCACGAGCCCGAAGCTCCCGACGGCAGCGCCGCCTCGTCAGCTTGATTGGAACCTCTGGCAGGGCCCGGTCCCTAGTGTTCCCTATCGCGCTCTACCCGGCGACCACGGCGAAACCAAGAGCTGGTCGCGCGGCCATTACGAGTTTCGTTGGTGGTATGAATACTCAGGGGGCAAACTGACCGATTGGGGTGCCCACCACGTCGATATCGCAACCTGGGCGCTGGCGAAAACCGAGACCGGGCCCGTTACCGTCGATCCGATCATGGTCAAGCATCCCGTCACATTCCGAGACGGATTTCCAACCGACGACTCGTGTTACAACACCGCGACCGAGTTTTTGATCAGGGCGACCTACGCGGACGGCGTCGAGATCGAGATTCGCCACGACGGTGATAACGGGATCCTCTTTGAAGGCTCGACAGGAAAGCTGTTCGTGAGTCGTGGCCGCCTGACAGGCGCGCCTGTCGATGAACTGAAGGCGAGGCCGCTCCCCGCCGGAGCTCTCGAAAGCGTCTATAAGAATCGACCGCTGGTCGACCACTACCGGAATTTCCTCGAAGCCGTCGTGGAACGGAGAGAACCGATCTCCGATGTCTTCAGTCATCACCGGTCACTGACCACCTGTCACCTTGCCGGGATCGCCGCGCGGCTCGGACGTCCGGTCCGCTGGGATCCCGTGCGCGAGGTGATCCTGAATGATCGCGTTGCCCAGGGCTTTCTCGCCCGCGAGCGACGGAAAGGGTTTGAGATCGAGGGGTAACGGCTCGGCGAGGGCGATTTCGCGGGAGCCTGGATGCGTGTGGTCGGCCGGCGCGTCCTTTCGTGATGCGACGCGATCGAGCCTGGCCGGGGGCGGATGAAAGTGGCCTCGGATTTGCCTCTGGGATTGGGTAGAGTTTCAATGTCTGGCGGAAGCGCCTGGCGGGTTATTTCGCATCAAACAGCAGGGAAGGGAGCCATGAGATGAGGAAGATTCACGGACTGGTGCTGGGCGTGGCCGCGACGGCGGGCCTGTTCATGAGCATGAGTGTGGGCGGGCGGGCACAGCAAGAAGGGGTGGCGACGAAGGCCGCCGAAAAACTCGACGAATTTGGCCGTGCGATTCGTCGTGGAGTTGAGAACGCTGGCGAGTCGGTCCGGGAAGGGTTTGCCCGATCGCGCGACACGGTCCAGGGGATGGGGATTCTGGCGCGTGTCTACGGTCGACTTCATTGGGACAAGTCGCTGCACGCGAGCAACCTGGTTCTCAAGGCCGATGGAGGGGCGGTCACGTTGCGTGGAATGGTCCCCGACGAGGCGGCCCGGCGGAAGGCCGTCGCCCTGGCGGCCGACACCTTTGGGGTGACGCGCGTGATTGATCAGCTCACCGTCCCCGAGCCCAGCGCCGAGCGAAATCTCAAGCCCGCGTCACCACGACGGAGCGACTGAGTCGGGTTGGGCGATTCGCGGGATTTAGAGAATTTGTTTCGTCCTGGCGATCACCCGTCTTCGTGAGGCGGGTTGCCCTGAAGGATCTCGCGGCGAGATGGGTCGTGAGCCGAATCAGGGCTCGCGACGTCGGGACATGAGGGAAAGGCCGAGAGAATGTGTTGTGAGTCGGCGGGGGTCTTGTGAGTGTTAATTCACCCTCCGATCGATTATGATTGG
>JAKBAP010000113.1 GCA_021808995.1 Planctomycetota bacterium
CGTCTCGATCACCTCGACGTCGGCCTCGCCATGGAACATGAGTTCGAGCCGCTGGCGCACGTTGTCGAGGCCGATCTGGTGCCCGGGGCGGCGGGCGACGAGTTTCGGTTCCACCGGATTGCCGATCGTGATCACGGCCTTGTTGCCCTCGCGCCGCCCGGTGATGCGGATCGTGCCGCCTTTGCCGAGCGGCTCGACCGCTACAGCTCGCTGACCGTCAAGGAAGCCGAGGACGGCGAGATCATCCTGGCCAACCATGTCTACGTCGCCCCTGGTGGAAGGCACATGACGCTTACCGGGCACCCTCCCCGGGTTCGCGTCGTTCTCTCGGACTTACCCCCTGTCAGTGGCCATCGACCGTCGATCGACATGCTGTTTCAAGCCCTCGCGCGGACTTATCGGTCGACGGCATTGGGAATCATCATGACCGGGATGGGCCGCGACGGCGTCGACGGCTGCAAGGCGATCCTCGCCGCCGACGGCCTCACCCTGGGCCAGGACGAAGCCACCTCGGTCGTCTATGGCATGAATAAAGCCGCCTACCTCGAAAACGCCGTCAAGGGACAGTTCGCCCTCGAGGATCTTCCTTATGTGCTCCAGGGCTTTCCTCCATCGCGCGGCGAGACGGAAACCGCCTCGCTGGACGGATAAGATCCCTTGCCGGGGGATTCTACATGCTGGAGGGATTCGATGGATGCCTTGTATTGCTAAACTATACACACATAAAACGTAGACTTGAACTGTCCATTGCCTGGAAAAAAAGGGGTACACGGCTGATCGAGTCGATCGCAAGCGGATTGGTCCAAGGATGCCTGGGATCGGTCCTGTTCGAGCTCGCGTGGAGGCCGTGGTTTCCCCAGGGAGCTTTTCGTGCGACTCACGAGTCCCGGTCGGTTCGCTAAGTACGCCAAAAGAGCCCGCCAAGAGGGATATGACTGACGATGATCGACCGAAAGATCGAGGAAATACGCTCCAACTTCGCCGCCGTCATCGGAGCGAGGATCGAACGGTACGAGACAGCGGAGCTTCAACTCGACGACGGCACCTGGATTCCGTACCAAGATCTTCCAATCCGGCTCCATGCAAACACAGGCGAGGTTATCGCGATATCGTGGTCACGGTTCGATGATCTTTGGATATCGAGAGATCTATCATTGCCGTTTTCGATTGAAGGGTCGACGATTCGGTGGGTTAGTCATGGTATTGAGCGGATCAACGCCGCCATTGGGAGCCCGATTCGATCGGTGATGCTTGGGCAAGGGGAGATGTCGATCGGAGGAAGGGAAGTCGAAATCTGGACAAGGCTGCTCATCCAGCTTGACAACGGATGGTTAGAGATCTTCAACGCACTCGATGAAAACGGCTACGACTTCCACATTGAAAAGCCACCCGGCAATCTCATTCCCTGTTTCTAATGGATTGCTGGCGCGATGTCCTGTCAGTGGGCAAACGTACCAGATGTCATCCAGAAATGCTATCGGATGGGATGCCCGATCGGATTTGGTCACCGGGCCAAGCACCCCCAACACGCATAAAAAGGCGTGGAGAGCCAACCTTGGCAAGGTTCTGATCAGGGCTTGGTTTGCCTCCTAGGGTAGAGTCGGAGGGTGGGATTCGCGCCGGGGGTGACATGACTCGCGGCGCTCCTTATCGCGCGGCGCACTTGCCTTGGTTTGCCGTGGGGTGATACCATCGGAAAGTTTTCGGGCCGCGTCGTCCAAGGGATTGAGGTTCCTGGGACCGAGCGCGGCCCGAGTCGTGTCTGAACAGGTCGATCACGGCCAAGATGGTTGTTGACCGACCGCGCCCCGAACTTGCCGCGAGGCCTCTCGAACGTGCCCAAGCGTACCGACATCAAGAAGATTCTGATCATTGGGGCCGGTCCGATCGTGATCGGCCAGGCCTGTGAATTCGATTACTCGGGAACCCAGGCGTGCAAGGCGCTTCGCGAGGAGGGTTACGAGGTCGTGCTGGTGAATTCCAACCCGGCCACGATCATGACCGACCCCGAGACCGCCGACCGCACCTATATTGAGCCGATCACCGTCGAGGTCATCGAACAGATCCTGGAAGTGGAAAAGCCCGACGCGGTGCTTCCGACCCTGGGGGGCCAGACGGGGCTCAATGTCGGGATGGCGCTTCACGAGACCGGCGCGCTCAAGCGCCATGGAGCGATCCTGATCGGCGCGGGTCCCGAGGCGATCCGCCGGGCCGAGGATCGCGAATTATTCAAGCAGTGCATGGAGGAAATTGGGCTCGAGAGCGCGAGAAGCTCCCTGGCCCATACCCTGGACGACGCCCGGCGGATTCGGGACGAGATCGGGCTACCGTGCGTCTTGCGGCCGAGCTTCACCCTGGGAGGCTCGGGGGGCGGGATCGCCTATAATCGCGAGGAATTCGACCGGATGATCACCCAGGCTCTCGAGCTGAGCCCGGTGCATTCGGTGCTCGTCGAGGAGAGCGTGATCGGCTGGAAGGAATACGAGATGGAGGTCATGCGCGACTGCGCTGACAACGCCGTCATCGTCTGCTCGATCGAGAATTTCGATCCCATGGGGGTGCATACGGGCGATAGCATCACGGTCGCGCCCGCGCAGACCTTGACCGACAAGGAATACCAGCGGATGCGGGATGCCTCGCTGGCGATTCTGCGCAAGATTGGCGTGGAGACCGGCGGTTCGAACGTTCAATTCGCCGTCCACCCGCGAGACGGCCGGATGTTCGTGATCGAGATGAACCCACGGGTGAGCCGCTCAAGCGCCCTGGCCAGCAAGGCCACGGGCTTTCCGATCGCGCGAATCGCGGCCAAGCTGGCGGTCGGCTATCGGCTCGACGAGCTCAAGAACGACATTACCCGGGAGACGCCGGCCTGTTTTGAGCCTTCGATTGATTATGTCGTGACCAAGGTTCCCCGGTGGGCGTTCGAGAAATTTCCCGAGGCCGACCCGGTCTTGACGACCCAGATGAAATCGGTCGGCGAGGTGATGGCGATCGGGCGCACGTTCAAGGAATCGCTTCAGAAGGCGCTTCGCGGGCTGGAAGTGGGGCGATTTGGCCTGGGCGCGGATAAGAAGGATACCTGGGGGACCGTGCGCCAGCCCAGCGAGGACGAGATCAAGTCGAGCCTGGCGATTCCCAACGCCGAGCGGGTGTGGGCGATCCGGCACGCGATGCTTGCGGGCATGAGCGTCGAACAAATCCACGATTTGACCGGGATCGATCCCTGGTTTCTCTCGAACATCGCCGAGTTGGTGGAGACCGAGGGGCGATTGCGAGCCGTGCCCAGCCTTGAGGATGCGGAGACCCCGTTGATCCGCGAGGCAAAGCGGCAGGGTTTTTCGGATCGTCAGCTCGCGACGATCTGGAGCACGACCGAGAGCGAGGTTCGCAGGGACCGGCTGGCGCGGGGCGTTCGCCCGGTTTATAAGTTGGTCGATACCTGCGCGGCCGAATTCGAGGCGGTCACGCCCTATTATTATTCGACCTATGAAGACGAGGACGAAGCCCGCGTCGGTGACAAGCCTCGGGTTGTCATCCTGGGGGGCGGGCCGAATCGGATTGGCCAGGGGATCGAGTTTGACTATTGCTGTTGCCAGGCCGCCTTCGCTCTCAAGGCCGATGGCTATGAAGTCGTCATGGTCAACTCGAACCCCGAGACCGTCAGCACGGATTACGACACGTCGGATCGGCTCTTTTTCGAGCCTCTGACGGTCGAGGACGTGCTCAATATTTGCACCCGCGTCGAGCCGATCGGGGTGATCGTGCAATTCGGTGGTCAGACGCCGCTAAATTTGGCGAAAGCCCTTGAAGCCGCTGGGGTTCCAATCGTGGGTACCAGCCCTGAATCGATCGATCTGGCCGAGGATCGCGAGCGATTTCGGCTGGTGATCGAACGTCTGGGGCTGATGCAACCCCCCAATGCCTCGACCACCCGATTCGAGGAGGCCCGCCGGATCGCGGAACGGATCGGCTACCCCGTGGTGGTTCGCCCCAGTTTCGTTTTGGGCGGGCGCGCGATGGAGATCGTCTATGACGAATCAAGCCTCGATCGCTACATGGCCGAGGCCGTCGACGCCAGCCCCGAGCACCCGATCCTGATCGACAAGTTTCTCGAGGACGCCATCGAGGTCGACGTCGACGCCGTTTGCGATGGCGAACGCACCATCGTCGGGGGCGTGATGGAACACATCGAGGAAGCCGGGGTCCATTCCGGCGATAGCGCCTGCGCGATCCCGCCGTTTTCCATGTCGGCCGAACTGGTGCGTGGGATCAAGGAACAGACCTACGCCCTGGCGGAAGCCCTCCAGGTACGCGGACTGATGAACATTCAGTTTGCCGTCAAGGGGGGCGACATTTATGTGCTCGAGGTCAACCCCCGGGCCTCGCGAACCGTGCCGTTCGTCTCCAAGGCGACGGGGCTCAACCTGGCCAAGGCGGCCGCTCGGGTCATGATGGGGCGATCGCTCCTGGAACAGGGAATCACGACCGAGCCTGTCCCCACCTATGTTTCGGTCAAGGAAGCCGTGTTTCCCTTCGCGAAGTTCCCGGGGGTCGACATCGTGTTGGGGCCGGAGATGCGCTCAACGGGGGAAGTGATGGGGATCGCGGCCGATTTTCCGGCCGCCTTCGCCAAGAGCCAGCTCGCGGCGATGAGCCGGCTACCGGCGAGCGGCGTGGTATTCTTGAGCATCGCCGCGCGGGATCGGGCCTCGGTGGTCCAGACGGCTCGTAAGCTCGACGAGATGGGTTTTCGCCTACTCTGCACGAGTGGAACCGCCCAGACACTCGCCGAATCCGGCATCATCGTGGAGATCGCTCGCAAGATTCACGAGGGACGGCCCAACGTCCTGGATTTCCTGGCCAATGGCGCGATCGACCTGATCATCAACACGCCCAGCGGAAAGGGTGCCCGAACCGACGAGGGGCGAATTCGCGCAAGCGCGGTCTCGCACGGCGTCCCCTGTATCACCACGCTGGCGGGGGCACGCGCGGCCGTCGTCGCCATGGAACGGCTCCGCGAGGGCAAGCTCGAGGTCCACGCCCTCCAGGATCTGTTGAGACGCTAATCACGGAACCCGAACCACCGGCGCTCGATGGGGAAAACGCGAGTCGAGAGCCGCTCGATCGGCACGAAAGAGAAACCGGCCTTCTTGGATGGCTTGAATGGTCCCTGGCTGGACACAATCGGCCAGCCCTCCCCAGGAAACCGTGTGTCCACAACCCGGCGTTGTCGTTTCTTCACCCGGTTGGATCTTTTTTTCGCCTCGTTGTTCGGGCATATCGGCACGTTACCCAAGGATGCGGCCGTGATCGTGGTCTTGCCCCAACGGATCCAAAATGGGTCCCGCCCTCACACTCCAATTCGGGATCGTACACTCCATAACGAATTTGATTTTTGGTGGTTAGGTCGAGATTCCAACCCCCTTCTGAAGCTCCTGGCAGCTTTCGGCCGGTACTGTCAGCCAGTGAGAGATACACGCGGAGAATCAATCACGCGTGCTTGTGAGTACGAAGAATCAGCCTCATCATCTCTTCACTTCCCCAAAGTCGGTCGTTGACAAAGCTCACCGAGACGAATAGATTCGTCTTAAGTAGTTAGCGAAGAAAGATTCGTTGGTAGTCCGTCGTTCACTCGCGAACCGGGTTCCCCGATTTCTTAAGTCGTGCGAAGGTGACGTCCTGGGTCGTGCGGTCGACGATTCATGGCGAATTCGGGCTTTCCAGAAGGTTTAGTGTACGTCCGAATATAAGTCGTGAACTTCGTTTCAAGGCAAGCGTTTCCGCCAACGATCACTGGTTCGTGAGAAAAGGATCGGGCTAACACGCGTGGTTTTTCGTGCGACCGGGGGGTGTTCACGAGCCCTGTTCGGAGGGTTTTCGTGATCGACGGGTCGATACTTCGCGATGAGTGTCTCCGGCATTTTCGATTGGTTCAATTGGACTTATTCCGAGCCAATCGTGAAAAGCCTTTTGAGTTTTCAATCGGTGGTATCTGGATTTATCAAGGGGGGGTTGAGCATGCGCATCGTTGGTTTGTTTTATCGACACCGCGCGGCGTGGGTGTTGGGCTTGATTGGCGTGGTTGGTCTGGCGTCGGGTTGTGGTGGCGACCCGAACGCGGGTGGTGTGGCTCCGCCGACGGCCGACACCAAGGCTCAGCAAGACGCGGAGAGAGCGGCACGGGAAAAGGCGTTCGGCACGGGTGCCAAGGCCAACAACCCTGGCAAGGCTCAGGCCCCCAAGGCCTCGCAGTAAGTTATTACCGGCACTCGGCCCCGCGCGATCCTGTGTGCCGCTCGGTTGGAGTGGGTGGAACTGGCGTCATCGAGCCGGGCGCGCGGCTTGATCTCGGGGATGGGTTTCCCGAGACACGGTCTTGAATCAACCTTATCCTGATTGTTCCGATCAATTCATCTTCATGGTTATGTCAGGTCCAGGATGCTTTCGACGGCGAGTTCCCGGGCTGGGATTTAATCGGAGCGATCTTGGTAGGACGAGCTCGAGGGCTCGTCTCGCTCGGTAGGCGGAAGTGAGAGCGAGTTTTCCATGTTTTTTCGGCTGTCGTCGACAGGAGATTCTCATGAAATCGCGGATTCGGCGTGGATTTACCCTGATCGAGCTTCTCGTGGTCATCGCCATCATCGCGGTGTTGATCGCCCTGTTATTGCCGGCGGTTCAGGCCGCCCGCGAGGCGGCCCGCCGCTCGCAATGCACCAACAATCTCAAGCAGATTGGTTTGGCGCTCCACAATTACCACTCGGGCGTCAATACGTTCCCGCAAGGGAAATCGGAGTCGGCTTCGTCGATCGGCTTCGCTGGCGGCTATGCCGGTTGGACGGAATGGAGCTGTCAGGCGGAGTTCCTGTCGTATATGGAGCAGAGCCCGATTTACGCCGCGATCAATTTCAGTTTTTGCGGTGGCTATAACTATGGCTCGTACGCCAATGGGACGGCCTGGACGAGAATCATTCCTTCGTTCATGTGCCCCTCCGACACCAACGTCGGATTTGGCGGCGCTCCTCCGATCGGCACGGGCTCGCCGAATATCAACAGCTACAAGGGGAGCATTGGCACGACCACGGCCATTTACTGGAGCAACGTGACCAATTCGGCCGGTTACGCGAGCTGCCAGCCCGACCCGCTGAATATCGCCGGCGGCAATCCTGGCTGTCAGCCGTATTCGACGGGTCTGTTTTGCTACTGGGTTTCCAACGGCATCCAAAACGTGACCGATGGTACTTCCAACACGATCGCGTTCGCGGAGTCGCTCGTTGGCGACAACGCCAACCCCTCGGTTTTTCGCATGAACAATTCGGTGACCGGCGTGACGGGCGCCGCGATCGCGGAGGTGCCCGATGCCAGCGCGATCCCCTACACGACGGTGACGAACGCGCTCCAAGCCTGCGTGACTTCATACAAATCGGCGATCCACATCAGCAGCGCGAATGGCAATCGTTGGGGTTGGGGGGCGATGTCGATGACGCTGTTCAATACCGTCGTGACGCCCAATTCCCAGCAATTTCCGTTTAATTCTTGCCGCGACCAGTGCGCGGGCTGCGGGCCTGACGACTCGATTTTCTCCAATGCCCAGAGCAACCATCCAGGCGGCGTGAACGTCTTGTTCGCGGATGGAAGCGTGCGATTCGTCAAGTCCTCGATCAGTCCTCAGACCTGGATGGCGCTTGGCACCAAGGCCAACGGCGAAGTGATCAGTTCCGACTCCTATTGACCCGACCTAGGGCCATGGGAAGTCGACGATAAACGCCGCGAACGCGGAGCCCGGTGGAGCGTCGTTCTCCACCGGGCTGCTTGTGTTTCCAGCGCCGACTGACCGAGGGATCCATGTGGAGACGCCGATTCTTGGTCGTGGCGGGATTGGTCGGGGCGACCGTCGCCACGATCGTCGGTTGGCACCACTCCGTCGAGCTCGCCCGATTCCGGGAAGACTTTCGTCAGGCTCGCCTCGAGTTTAACGCGAAGCATTTCCGCGATTCGCGGCAACGATTCAACATGCTCGCGGAGCGCTGGCCCGAACGTGGCGACGTTCAGTATTGGCTCGGTGCGTGCGAAATGATGGATGGGAATCCCGAGGCCGCGCTCGCCGCCTGGGGCCGTGTCCCCGATCACGCCGCCGAAGCCCCCTTGGCCGATCTCTCTCGAGGACGGCTGGCGCTCGAAACCGGCCGGTATGCCCTGGCCGAAACCTGTCTCGAGCGCGCCGGCCGCGCCGGCGGCGAAACCGGGGCCGAGGGACGGCGACTGCTTGGTCGTCTCGACTGGATCACCGGCCGCCATGACGACTATCGCGCTTTGCTACGCAAGGATGTCGTCAGCCAGCGTGATCCCTCCGAGACTCTGCGCCTGCTCTGGAGCCTGGACAACGATCCCGATCCCATCGCGGGGATCGCTCAAATGCTTCAAAAGGCCCAGGCGGTCGCTCCCGACGATGACCGGGTCTGGCTTGCCATGGCGGATCTCGCGATTCGCGAGGGACACCTGGACGAGGCCGATTCCTGGCTGAGCCGGTGCGAGCAAGCCCGCCCCGACGATTCTTCGGTCTGGAACTCTCGATTGAGCTGGGCGACCAGGGCCGATCGGCCCGATGAGGTCCTCCGCGCGGCGGCCCATCTTTCGCTTTCGGGCGTGGCCTGGGAACGAGTTCTCGCGCTTCGTGCCTTTTTGGCGAGTAAGAATGGTGATTTTGTCGCCGAGCGGGCCGCGCTCGAGGAGCTCACGACGCTGTCCCCTGGCGATACGGAGGCGCTTGAGCGCTTGACCGACCTGGTCGTGCGTGAAGGCGACGCGAAGCGCGTGCTGGAACTCAGGCGGCGCAAGGCCGAGCTTGACGGTTGGCGTGCTCGCTACCGGTCCTTGATCAATCTGCCCGAGCTGCTTCCCAACGCCGCTGGCCTGGCGCGAGCGGCGACGGCGCTTGGACGTTGGTTTGACGCCCGTGCCTGGTGGGGCCTGGTGAAACGGCGTGAGCCCTCGCTCAAGCAGGAGGCCGATTCCGCGCTCGAGGGGCTCGCCGAGAAGCCAGTTCCGTCACGTCCCGGGGACGATCAGACCCTTGCTGACGTGCTCCGGTCGTATTCGCCCAAGGTCATCACGAACCCGCTCGCGCCGAAGGTGCCGCTCCCGGCGGTGTTTCACGACGAGGCCGAGTCTCGGGGGCTCAAGTTCCGGTTTGATAATGGCCAAACCGCGGCTCATCAGCTTCCCGAGACCATGAGCGGCGGCGTTGGCATCCTGGATTATGACGGCGATGGGTGGCTCGATGTCTACGCGGTTCAAGGGGGTCGTTTTCCTCCGCCTGAGGGCGGCTCGCCGTTTGGCGATCGATTGTTTCACAATCTCGGAAACGGGCGTTTTGAGGACGCGACGGCTCGATCGGGTCTCGGATCCCTGCCAGGGGGCTATGGTTTTGGGGTCGCCGTGGGGGATTACGACAATGACGGCAAGCCGGATCTCTTCGTCACCCGGTGGCGATCGTATGCCCTGTATCACAACATGGGACAGGGGCGATTCGAGGACGCGACGACACGGGCGGGGCTAGCCGGCGGCCGCGATTGGCCGACATCGGCCGCCTGGGCCGACCTGGACGGGGATGGTGATCTCGATCTTTATGTTTGTCATTACCTCAAATGGGACGAATTCGACCCAACCAAGTGCTTGCGGCCCCAGACGACCGAGTCAACCTACTGTGATCCGCGCTATTTTCCCGCGTTGCCCGACCATGTTTTTCGCAACGACCAGGGGCATTTCGTGGACGTGACGAGCGCGGCCGGCATCATCGATGGCGACGGCAGGGGACTCGGTGTTCTCGCGGCCGATCTCGACGACGATGGCCGGATCGATCTGTTCGTGGCGAACGACACGTCGGCGAATTTCTTTTTTCACAATGAGGGTGGTTTTCGGTTTCGGGAGCAGGCGCTCGAGGCAGGCCTGGCGAGCAGCGCGGCCGGGGGCTACCTCGCGGGAATGGGGGTGGCCTCGGCGGATTTTGACGGTGATGGACGATTGGATCTTGCCGTGACCAATTTTTTTGGCGAATCCACCACGCTCTATCACAATCATGGAGGTGGGTTATTCACGGATCGGTCGGCCGGGGCGGGTCTTGCCGGCGCGACGCGGTCGGTGCTGGGCTTCGGCCTGGCCGTGCTTGACGCGGACAATGATGGCCGCCCCGACTTGGTCCAGTCTAACGGGCATGTCGGCGATTTGCGTCCCTCGACGCCTTACGCGATGCCCGCGCAGCTTTTTCTAGGGCAGGATGGCGGACGACTGAGAGACGCGTCGAGCCGCTCTGGACCTCCATGGACGATTCCCCGAGTTGGCCGGGGACTTGCCGTCGGCGACCTAGATAATGACGGCCAGGTTGACGTGCTGGTTGTCGCCCAGGACGCTCCTCTCGCGATGTTCCATCATGTGCCGGTCGCGGCCGATCGTGATCCCGCTCTTGTCTCGGACCATTTCATCTCGCTCACGCTCGAGGGGACAAGGTCCAATCGCGACGCGGTGGGGGCTCGGGTCGTGGTCTCGGCGTCTGGATGGTCCCAGACGCTCGCCCGGTTTGGTGGGGGAAGCTATCTCTCGGCAAGCGACGCACGCATCCACGTGGGATTGAAAGCTTCACGGAAGGTCGATCGCCTCGAGATTTTTTGGCCATCGGGCCGCCATGATCTTTACGTAAACCTTGGTGTCGACGTGGGTTATCGGATCCGTGAAGGCGATGTGGCACCTCATCCAGGCTTCTGAGTCGGCTTGCGAGTCCCGGAGCAATTTGAACCCTGGGCACATGGGTTGTTGATGTGGGGCGGTCCTGTCAAACTAGGCCAATCCTACGGATCGGGGTCTGCGCGGGCGTCGACAGGGTCTCTCGTGGGAAGGCGAGGTCTCATGAAAATCGCGGTTGTTGGAACAGGTTATGTGGGGCTGGTGCAGGGAACTTGCCTAGCCGAAAGTGGCAACGATGTGATTTGCGTTGACAAGCTGGAATCCAAGGTCGAGGCGCTCAAGCGTGGTGAAATCCCGATCTACGAGCCCGGTCTGGCCGAGCTAGTTCATCGCAATGCCCGTGACGGCCGGCTCGTGTTTACGACGGATCTTGCTCTTGGGATTCAGGATGCGGAGATCATCTTTATCGCCGTGGGAACGCCGCAGGGATTTGACGGGAGCGCGGATCTCAGTGGGGTTTGGGACGTGGGGAGTCGGATCGCGGCTCATCTGAGCGAGCCCAAGATCATCGTCATCAAGAGCACGGTTCCGGTCGGTACGAATGCCGAGCTGGCCCGGCGGATGGCGGAGACCACGTCGGTTCCTTTTGACGTGGCGAGCAACCCTGAGTTTCTCAAGGAAGGGGCCGCCATCGAGGATTTCAACAAGCCCGATCGCGTCGTGGTTGGGGTCAGACGGAGCGAGATCGCCGAGCGACTTCATGCCCTTTATGCTCCATTTCTCCGCACCGATCGTCCGTTTCTGGTGATGACCCCCGAGAGTGCGGAGATGACCAAGTACGTCGCCAACTGCATGCTCGCGGTGAAGATCAGCTTCATCAACGAGGCCGCGAATCTGTGCGAAGCCTATGGTGCCGACGTGAATGACGTTCGCCGTGGAATTGGGCATGATCAGAGAATCGGGTTCCATTTTTTGTTCCCCGGCGTGGGATATGGCGGGAGTTGCTTTCCCAAGGATATTCGCGCGGTCATCGCGATGGCCCGAGCGCGGGGGATCACGCCCCGGATGATGGAGGCGGTCGACGCGGTCAACGAGGCTCAAAAGGGAGTGCTCTTTCGCAAGATGAGCGCCCATTTCTCGGGCGATCTCAAGGGAAAGACGATCGCGCTTTGGGGGTTGGCGTTCAAGCCGCGGACCGACGATATCCGGGAGGCGCCCGCGCTGGTCTTGGTGGACGCCTTGCTGGCGGCCGGGGCGGTTTTGAGGGTCCACGATCCCGAGGCGCTGACCAACGTCTGCGCGGTTTACGGGGATCGGTTGGTGTATTGCGACCGCCACTATGGCGCTCTTGAGCAAGCGGACGCCCTGGCGGTCGCGACGGAATGGAACGAGTTTCGCAATCCTGATTTCGAGGTAATGCGTCGGTTGATGCGTCAGCCGGTGATTTTTGACGGCCGCAACGTGTACGATCCTGGCCGGATGTCCGCGCTTGGCTTTATCCACTACGGGATGGGCCGGCCGAGGGTTGCCTCAGACTAGGCTCTGTTTGAAAACGCCAGTCTGAGGGCACGTTTAATCATGGCGAGCTTTATCATGGCGAGGAAGTTGATCGCCAATTTCTCGAATCGGGTTCCGATGCGCCGACACTCCTTCAGCCAACCGATGCTCTGCTCGACGATGCTCCGTCGCTTGTACGTCTCCTTGTCGAACTTCTGCTCGGGATCGTGGCGGGCCTTCTCGTTGTCTTTGTGCGGAATAATCGGTTCGATTCCACGATCCTTCAAGAACCCGCGGATGGTGTCGCTGCTGTAAGCTTTGTCCCCCGCCAACCGCCTGGGACGGCTCTTCGGCCTACCCCGCTTCTGCTTGACATGCACCTTTCTAAGAATCGGTTCAAGACGCTTGGAATCATGCACTTGGCCCGCCGTTACTTCGACTTCGAGCGGCGTGCCATTGCCGTCGACAATGATGTGGATTTTCGTGCCAAAACCGCCTCGCGAGCGGCCCAGGCCGTGGTCCGAGGGTTCCTCGGGGTGTATCGCGGTGCTTTTTTTGATGCACCGGCGGCGGACCGAGTCCCTCGGACCGACGTGCCGTCAATGCACCACAAATCCCAGTCGAT
>JAKBAP010000114.1 GCA_021808995.1 Planctomycetota bacterium
CGGAGGAAGGTTGCGCTGAGGATCCGACGGGCACAAGAAAGACGCGACCGAGGTCGCCATCGCGGTGTTGTTTCCAGGGTCGCCCCTGAGAATGCTGTAGTTGATGGCGTTAAACACCACCGACTGCTCCATGTATGGCAAAAGCATGCTGAGCCCTGAATACGACACCGGCTCGGGAAAGCCGAAACCAGGCGAGTCCAAGCCCATGCTCATGGGAAAGCAGCCCAGTGAATCGTGATAATTGTGCATGGCCAGGCCCAGTTGCTTCAAATTGTTCACGCATTGAACCCTGCGCGCGGCCTCGCGGGCTGACTGGACGGCGGGAAGCAACAGGGCGATCAGGACCGCGATGATCGCGATCACCACGAGCAATTCAATCAGAGTAAAGGCGGCTCGTCGCTGTCTCATGACAAGATGCTCCTGAAATCAGTGAAAGAATAAAGATGGCTCACGGAATAAGGATCTGTTGGCGCGCTAATCGGCCTAGGACCACCTTGTAGGGTGGTCGCTCTTGAATCAGGGGATGGCGTGGAGCGATACCCCATGCCTGGGCAGCGAATCTGGACTGGCATCCACGCGATGTCTGGGACGAGGCCCTTGGACGTCGCTCGAGAAAGTCTATTCTCGGCAAGATTCCTTCGCGACGCGCGGAGCGCGCCATCAGCGACGACTTGATGGAACACCAAGCCCGGTCATGCGTGGCGATCGAACTTTCAAGCCCTAGAGAGGGCGCGGGGAGGGTGGAATACGAAGCCCCCGCTACTTACGGGACGAGGTGAGCTTGAATTCTGGGGGATGAACGCGACAGCCGGCGAGGACTGGCCCTTGAGGGATTGCCGGCACGCCCAGGGAGCGATTCTCGTGTCGAACGCGCTGGTTGGGGCGGCGGGATTGGCCGGTCGATCCGAGCAAAACGCCCCCGAGCAAGGGCGCGATGGAGCGGGTCTCGGATCAGAGTGCCCTGATTCCGCGAGCTCGCCGATCAAGGGATCGAACTGGAGCGAACCGAGTCCGGGCTGACCCCGGGAGATCACGAGATGTGAACAACCAGCCTGGGCGGCGGGAGGCGCGAAAAGAACGATCGCGAGGAGCGCCCCGACTCCCGTCCACGGCAATGCCAGATTCTTGAACCGAGGAGCCTTCGTCATGAGGCTGTCTTGATAATCCGGATTCGCTGGAGGTCAAGGGTGATCTGGAAGCAAACAGGGACCACGTTGGGTCTGACGGGCGCGATCGGGGCTAGTTTACATCCGCGATCGATTTTTTGCAAATGGCTTCTTGCTCTCATCGACGTTTTCATGGAGAGACGTCACGCGGTGCCAGGGGATCCCTCCGTGGACTCCTGGAAGCCTTGAACGCGTGGAGCTAAATCGCGACTTGAAAGCAAGATGCCGACGGTCTTGTCGGTGCCAAATGAGTATCACGTCTCGCTATACTACCAAACGACCAAGGGATGGATCGTCCATGGGACGATCCGAGGCCGCCCTGGCGTCTGGTGGATTTTCGGAGGCTTTCCTCATTGAGTCGCCCACGAAAACTCAGGTTCTGGCAAATCGCGACGATTATTCTTTTGGTGATGGGTTACGCGGGGTTTTACCTCTGCCGTTCCAATCTCTCGGTGGCCATGCCACTGATCATCGATGAGCTGGCGGCTCGGGGCGTCGATCGAGGCGCGGCCAAGAATCAACTTGGGCTGATCATTTCATTGGGCACCCTGGGCTACGCGATTGGCAAGTTCGCGGCTGGGGGCCTGGTGGATCTTCTTGGAGGCCGGCGCAATTATCTGGTTGGGATGGGAGGGGCGGTTGTTTGCACGATGCTTTTCACGCTTGGGGGATCGATTCCCATTTTTTCGCTGGTCTGGTTTAGCAATCGCCTGATCCAGTCGATTGGTTGGCCGGGCATGATCAAGATTGTCTCCCGCTGGTTTTCACACCGACGTTATGGCGCGGTGATGGGCGTGGTGAGCCTGAGCTTTTTGTTTGGTGACGCGCTGGCGCGGGGATTCATGGGGTTGCTCTTATCCGGCGGAATCCGTTGGCGAGGGGTATTCTGGATTGCCGGTTCGATCGTTGGCGGGCTCTGGTTGGCGAGCGCCTTGTTTTTGCGTGAGAGCCCCTTGGACCGTGATCTTCCCGAGCCCGAGACCACGCCGGCCAATCTCTTTGGTTCCGATGGAGGAGATCCCAATCCCACGGCTTTTGGGCCATTGCTGGCGACCTTCGCGCGGAGCCGACTTTTCTGGATGGTCTGTGTGCTCTCGCTGGGAATGACGCTCCTGCGTGAGACCTTCAATGCCTGGATACCGACTTTTTTTGTCGAGGATCTGGGGCTGACCAAGGCCCAGGCGGCCCGAGCGAGTGCTCTTTTTCCCTTGTTCGGCGGGTTTTCGGTGATGATCGCGGGATTATTGGGCGATTGGTTTGGTCGCAAGGGACGGGCGACGGTGATGCTCGCCGGGATGATGCTCTGTGGCCTGGTTTTAGGTATTTTGGCGGCCGGCGACTATCGTGGACGCCCGAACGATGGGGTCATCTTGATCACGGTCGTGGGTTTTTTGCTGATCGGTCCTTACGCGTATTTAGCGGGCGCGATCTCGCTCGATCTTGGCGGGAAGCGCGCCGGCGCGACGGCGTCGGGCCTTATTGATGGGGTGGGTTATCTTGGCGGGGTGTTCTCGGGCCTCGCGACGGCACAGGTTCAGGGGCGATACGGCTGGTCGGGCGTTTTTTCCGCCCTGGCCGCGGTCGCGTTTCTGACGAGCTTGGCCGCGGCGGTGTTCCTGGCCGATGTTTTGCTCGCTCCGCCGATCCTGAACACCTCGGGTGAACCAATGCCTGACGATGAAAGCCGTTCAGACTCCTGAGAATCACGATCATGACCATCGTTGACCGAATTCTTGATCTATTTGAACGTGGAGGCTCGGCGGCCTATCACGGCGAGGCGGTTTCTCAGACGGAGCACGCGCTTCAGGCGGCCTATCAAGCCGAGTCCGAAGGAGCGCCCGACAGGCTTGTCGTGGCCGCGCTCTTGCACGACATCGGGCATTTGCTCGAGGGGCAAGACGAGGACCTAGCCCTTCAGGGCGTTGATGGCCGCCACGAGGCCGCCGGCCAAGCCTTCCTGGCTCGATCGTTTGGTCCTGGGATTGTCGAGCCGATCGCGCTTCACGTCGCCGCCAAGCGGTATCTCTGCGCGGTCGAGCCGGGATATCTGGATTCGCTCTCACCCTCGTCGCGGCTGAGCTTGAAACTTCAAGGGGGCCCGATGACGCTTGAGGAGCGGGTCCAGTTCGAAAGCCATCCGTTTCATCGCGAGGCCGTCCGCCTGAGACGGTGGGACGACCTCGCGAAGGAAGTCGGGCTCAAGACGCCTGGGCTTGAGCATTATCGAACCAGGCTTGTCGCGGCCTCGCGATGACCGCGGGGAGACTCGATTCAGGTACGACCGGCAAGCCGATCCTAAACCTCGTGGAGTCGGTGTAACCATCCCAGGATATCACTTGGCCCGAGCCCCGTCGATCAGCGCGGTTCCGTCTTGTTTTAGCTTGCGAAGTGAGGGAGGATCGAGGTACATCATATGCCCGGCCTCGTATTTCGCGATCGTGATATTTTTACGCAAGATGGGATCGAGGCCGAGGCCGGCGAGGCTGTGCTCGACCGCGCGGTAGGGGGTGGCCAGGTCGTAATATCCCGAGGCGATGAGCACCTTCATGTGGGGGTTCTTGGTCATGGCGTCGCGGAGTTCGCGGGTGGTCGCGGGATAGCCCATGTCGCGTTGCCAATCCCAGCGCCCGACTCCACCACCCAGGATATAGTAAGGAGCATCGCTTTTATAGTTCAGGGTGGATCGCAAGTATTGATTAAACGTCGAGGTGTAAGGTGCCCTTACCGCCGCGAGGCTGGGGTCGAAGGTAGGGCGATCGCTCACGGCCGTGCTTTCGATTCCCAGATAGCGAGCGTCGAACCGACCCATCGAGCGTTTTTGATCCTTCAAGAGGACCCCGGTGAAATGCGACATGTCGATTCGCAGGTGGTGGTCCTCGATGTCGCTGGCGGCCAGCCCGGTGTAACGCGCGAGTCGCCCCGCGGTCGCGCTGATTTCGGTGGCCGAGAGCTGATCGCCGCGCGCCAGGATCGCGGCGTAATCGCGATCGCAGAATTGCTCGACCTCGGCGAGGACGGCCGGGAGAGGCTTGGCCTGAAGATCGGCGGGGAGTTTCTTGTGATACCAGGCGCTTGCCGTGTATGAGGGGAGATACGTCGGAAATGGCAGGTCGTTGCCGGGGTTGAAGACAAAGGCTTGGAAATCGAGGGCGCAAGAGACGAGGGCGATTCCGCTGAAGGCGATTCCCTCGTCGATGAGATGGCCGGCCAGTCCGGCGGCTCGGGTGGTCCCGTAGCTTTCGCCGATCAAGTACAACGGGGAGTTCCAGCGCTCGTATCGCGTAAGATAGAGCCTGATGAATTCGCCGACCGAGGCGATGTCGCCGTTGAGGGAGTGGAATTTGGCGTTGAGCTCGGGCTTGGCCGCGCGTGAGAGGCCGGTTCCGATGGGGTCGATGAAGACCAGGTCGGCCTGATCCAGCCAACTGGACTCATTTTCGACCAGTTGGAACGGGGGTGGGGCGATGGTTGGGGTGTCGGGCAGCGCGACGCGCCTGGGGCCAAGCGCGCCCATGTGGAGCCAGACCGAGGCCGAGCCGGGGCCGCCGTTAAAGCTAAAGAGCAAGGGGCGCTTGGCGGATGGTCCCGCGTCGTCGAGTTTGTAGGCCATGAAGAAGATATGGGCCTCGGTCTCTCCCTTGGCGTCGCGGATCGGCATGAGCCCGGTTGTCGCGGTGTAGGAGAGTTCCTTACCGGCGACCTTGGATTGATGACGCGTGACGACCAGGGTCTCGTCCGTTGTCGATTTGGGCTTGTCCTCGGTCTTCGCCGGCTCGTCGGCCTTGGTCTTGGCGGGCTTGGGGGCGTCCTTGGACTGATCATTCGTCGGCTTCGCCGTCGTTGGTTGCTGGGCGGGGGTCGTCGTGGTCCAGAGGAGAAAGGCTCCGGATAGGATCAGGCCAAGGCCGCGGCTTGTCGTCACTCGCATTCATTGCTCCCAGGATCAGGTTTCAACAATCCATCACGGTGTAGCGATTCAGGATGGCTGGTTCTGGCCTCCTTGGCAAGAGGGGGATCAGGTCTCATCCGTCGTCCTGGATTTTCCTCGATTGGCCCCTGCCCTGGACGCGGGGCTCGTCGCGGTGGCGAGGAATTTCACGCGAGCGGTTCGCGCAAAATGCTTAATGACGTAGTATACTGAAACGGAATCAAACTCGACGCCGCGCCCACGATCAATTCGGGCTGTCTCGGCGTTCGCCGGGCATGGTCAATTTACCTCAAGGCTTGACACCCATGATTGGCGGATCGCGTCCCACGTCGCAGGTGGAAGGAAACACTCGGCGGGGTGACGGTTCGGTGATCCAACTCGTGGGATTTCGACTGGACGAGGAGGACTACGCACTCGCGATCACCAAGATTCAAGAGATCATCTTGATGAAGCCAATCACGCGGATTCCCCAGGTGCCTGAATATATCGAGGGGCTGATCAACCTGAGGGGCTCGGTGGTTCCGATCGTGAATCTTCGTAAACGATTTGGACTACCGCGTCGTGAGGTGGATGACGAGACGCGAACGATTGTCGTGAACATCCAGGGCAAGACAGTCGGCTGCGTGGTTGACGCGGTAACGCGGGTCATGCGGATCAATCGCGAGCAGATTCAGCCTCCCCCCTTGGCGGTATTGGCGGTCGACCACCGTTACATTTCTGGGCTCGCGCGGCTTGATGATCATCTGTTGATTATCCTGGATATTGAACGACTGTTTGACGATCAGAGCCCCGTCGTTTCGGTGCGGTGGTCCGAGAAGGGGACGTCGGCGACGATGGCGTCGTCCTCGTTGAATGGTGAATAACCCCGGGCGTTTTCCTCAAACCCTAGTGAATCGAAGCCATGACACTGGACTCCGAAAAAACGGCCGCGACTCCCGACGAGAATCATCGGAATTCCTCGGGAGGGAAGGTTCAGATGAAGCGCAAGCGTGTGTCGCCGCCGCTGGACAAGCCCTCGTCGACTCCAGCGGGGCTCGCGATCGCGGAGGAGGCTCACCAATTGCTTGCCGAGGCCAATGGTAACACCCAGGCCCTGATCGAGGTCGTGGGCGCGGTCGTCCAGGCCGAGACCCTCGAGGAGGTGATCCGCGCGGCCCTGGAGACGATTCGCGGAGAATTTGGCTGGATTTATGGCTCTCACTGGGTGGTCGACCCCGGGGGCGACGCCCTGGTTTTCAGTAGCGAATCAGGTCGGGTCGACGAGGAATTTCAGCGCGTCACCCGGACCGCCCGGTTTCGCGAGGGAGAGGGTTTGAACGGCCGCGCGTGGCGTCAGCGGGATCTGTTTCATGTTTCCGAGGTGGGTGATTCGCGCGATTGCTCCCGAGCGTCGGTGGCGCGAAAGGCGGGCATCCACGCGGGGGTCGCGATCCCGCTTTTTTCCGATGGAAAAGTGGTCGGAACCCTTGATTTCTTCTCGACCCATTCGGTCGAGGTCTCACCGATTCGCTTGAAGGCGTTGCGGGCCATCGGCGCGATGGTCTCGAGCAAGCTCACGATCCTTTCTCGCGCCGAGCAGCTCACGCGGATCACCCAGATGGTCGAGAACGCGCCTGTCAATCTGATGTACACCGACCTCGAGCTCAAGATTCAGTACATGAACCCCAAGGCCGAGGAGACGCTCAAGCGCAATGAAGCGTACCTGCCCATCAAGGCGAGCCAGATGATTGGGCGATCGATCGACGTGTTTCATAAGATGCCCGAACATCAGCGAAGGATCCTGGCGGACCCCCGCAACTTGCCCAGGTCGGCGAGAATCAACGTGGGTCCGGAGCTCTTTGATCTGAACGTCAGCGCGATGTTCGACAAGGGGGGCAAATATCTGGGTCCGATGATTACGTGGGAGGTGGTCACGACCCTGGTGGCGACGCAAAAGCGAGAGGCCGAGGCGGGGGCGGACGTCCGCGCGGTGAATCAACTTTTGATGGCGCTTGGGCGTTGTCGGGTGAGTCGCGAGGTCGTGACGACGGCCTTGGCGACGGTTCGTGACGCCTTTGGATGGAGTTACGGCTCGTTCTGGGAGGTTGATCCACAGGATCAATCGCTCAAGTTCGCGCACGACGCGGGCTCGGTCACCGATGAATTCCGCCGGGTGACGGCCGAAGCCCGATTCCGCGAGGGCGAGGGATTGAACGGCCAGGCCTGGCAGACCCGGGATCTGGTCTTGGTGGCCGACCTAGGCGAAATGAAGGGCTGTTCGCGAGCACCCGTGGCGAAGCGAAGCGGGCTCAAATCGGGTGTTTGCCTTCCGGTCCTGGTGGCTGGCCGCGTGATCGGCACCATGGATTTTTTCAGCGAGGAGCAACTGACGCTCTCCGAGGGGCGAACGGATGCCCTACGAAACGTGGGGCGGCTGGTTTCGCAGTCGCTTGAGCGTGTCGACCAGCAGACCCGGATGGACCAGGCGAAGAAGGATCTTGAGTTCAAGGCGAGCGAGCTCATGCAGGTGACGAGGGCCGCCTCGCAGGGGGACCTGACGGTTGGGGTGAGCGTGCGGGGTGATGATGACATGGGCCGGTTGGGAGACGCGATTGGTCGAATGATCGGGGATCTCAAGAACATCATCGGCCAGATCATCGAATCGGCGAGCCAGTTCGCCGAGGGTTCGCGGGTGGTCGCGGAGAGCGCGAACTATCTGAGTGACTCGGCACAGAACCAGGCGGCCACGGTCGAGGAGATGTCGGCCTCGATCCAGCAGCTTTCGCACTCGATCATCGAGATCAACCAGAACGCGGGAGTGGCGAGCATCCAGGCCGAGAAGACGTCGCACCTGGCCAAGCAAGGGGGTGAGTCGGTCGAGCAGGCGATCGAGGCGATGGTCTTGATCAAGAAATCGAGCGAGCAGGTCAGCGATATCATTCAGGTTATCAGCGAAATCGCCAGTCAGACGAATTTGCTGGCCTTGAACGCGGCGATTGAGGCCGCTCGGGCTGGCGAGCATGGGCTGGGCTTCGCGGTGGTGGCGGACGAGGTTCGCAAGCTGGCCGAGCGTTCGAGCGCTGCCGCCAAGGAGATCACCGCGCTGATCAAGGAGTCGACCCGACGGGTGGCCGATGGCGCTCAGCTTTCGGAGAAGGCCGGCGAATCGCTGGCGAGAATCGTGCATGGGGTTCAGGAAACGGCCGCCAGCATCGTGAAAATCGCCCTCGCGACCAAGGAACAGACCGAGGCCTCGACCGAGGTCAACAAGGCGATCCAGAACGTGTCGAGCATCACCGAGACCAATGCCTCCAGCTCCGAGGAGCTGTCGGCGAGCGCGGAGGAGCTGGGGGCTCAGGCGGCGGCTCTCAAGGGCGTGATCGCCGGCTTCAAGGTCTAACCCCCCCCTCGACTACCCATGATCCATGCCGAGCTCACCGATGAAGAGTACGCCCAGTTTCGCGGCCTGATTTACCGCGCCGCGGGAATCCAGATCGCCGATAACAAGCGGGTCATGGTCAGCAACCGGGTTCGCAGGCGGCTTCGCGCCACGGGTCTGCGCGATTTCAGCGAGTATCTCGGCTATCTCACCTCGGTGAAGGGCGAGAATGAAATGCCGCTGTTCCTGGACGCGATCACCACCAACGAGACTTATTTCTTCCGGGACCCCCATCATTATGAATGGCTGGGGGACGTGTTTTTCCCCGAAATCCTGGCCCAGGCGGCGGCGCGAGCGCGTCCACGGACGCTTCGCATCTGGTCGGCCGCGTGCAGCACGGGCGAGGAACCGTATTCGATCGCCCTCAAGTGGCACGCGAAAAAGCCTGGATTCCCTGGTTGGCGTGCTACGATTTTGGGGACCGATCTTTCCGGCGCGGTTCTCAAGGCGGCGGTCGAGGGGGTTTACGACGCCCGCTCGATCCGGCTCGTGGACCCGGCCGTCCTGAAAGCCAGTTTCGACGCGGAGGGGAGCCCCGAGCGGTTCACCATCAAGCCCGAGATTCGTTCTCCGATCGTCTGGAAACGGCACAATCTTCTCGAACCGCTCGGCGAAGGGGCCTTCGATTGCGTCTTTCTCAAGAATGTGCTGATTTACTTTGATAATGAATCCAAGCGAGCCGTCGTCGCCAACGTGATCGATTCCCTGGCCAAGGGGGGGTATCTGGTGGTCGGCCCCACCGAGGGGATTCATAACATGCTGGGGTCGCTCGGCAGGATTCATTCGTGGCTCTATCAGCGCCCCGCTTGAGGCGACGGAGAGAAGCATGTCGGATTTCAATCTCGCCGAGCTGATGCCCTTCTATCTGGACGAGACTGACGAGCATATCGCCGCGCTGAACGACGCTCTCCTTCGGCTTGAGAACAGCCCCGCCGATGCCCAGGCGCTTCAGGAAGCCTTCCGGATGTTTCACAGCATCAAGGGGGCCTCGGTCGTGATGGGTTTCCAGCCGGTGAGCCGGCTCACCCACCATCTGGAGAGTCTCTTCGACCAGCTTCGAGGCAAGAAACGCGTCCTTGACCGGCCAGTCCTGGACGTGACCTTTCGCTGCCTGGACGAGCTTCGCGATTATCATCGTGATCTGCGTGCCAATGGGGGGAGCGACGTCGATCTCTCGGGAGCTCTCGATCGCGTCGTCGCGTATCTTCAGGAAACCACCCCGACCTCGGCGAGCGGACCTCGAACCCCGGCCAAGAAAGCCCCCCCCGTGGTCGTGGAATTCGTCGAACCAGGATGTTTCGCGGTGGTCGTGATCTTCGAACCGAAGCTCCCGTTAGTCGACATGAAGGCGCGATTGGTCGTCAATCGACTCTCCACGAAAGCGCGAATCCTGGCTTCGGATCCCCCGATCGAGCGTCTCGACGAGCACGATTCCCTGGAACGATTCGTCGTCCATGTGATGGCGGAATGCCATCCCAACGAGCTCATCGATCTCGCCGACGTGGAAGGGGCGGTCAGGGTCTACATCGAAACCGAGGCGACCACCGAAGCGAACGAGGAATCCGTGCTCCTCGTTCCCGTGGACATCCTGACCACGTCCGATTCGACTAGCGTCCCCACCCCGGCCTCGACCCCCGCGCCGGTCCCGGTCGAGCCTCCAGCAATCGCGGTGGCGGCCGCCAAATCCCGGGTGGTCGAGACCATCCGGGTCGATAGTGACAGACTTGATCACTTGATGAATCTCGCGGGAGAGCTGGTGATCACCAAGGCGCGATTCACGGCGATTTCGCGGGGTTTCGAGGAGCTTTTTCGGGGATCAAACGCTCGCGCGCTGCGAAACGAAGCAAGCGAGCGACTCGAAAGCCTTGGTCGGGCCCTCGAGGGAATGCGTGATCTAAAATCGGGGGCGGGGGTTTCGGTTGAACGGTTCGCGGCGGATTTTCGCCGACTTCGCGAGCAATTCCGCGGGATCGAGCGAGAGCTCGAGCGGGTTGGCGAGGCGCGTGAGCATCTGAAATCGCTTTCCGAGACCGTTCATGGGCTTGGTCGCGTCTCGGACGGGTTGCAGAAGGGGGTTCTCGACACCCGGATGGTTCCGATCGGCCCCTTGTTCGAGCGGTTTCGCCGGGTGATTCGCGACCTTGCGATGGCGTCGGGCAAGGAGGTGACCTTGCGGATCGGCGGCGAGAAGACCGAGCTCGACAAGCGAATGATCGACGAACTCTCGGATCCCCTGATTCACATGGTGAGAAACAGCGTCGATCATGGGCTCGAGCAACCCGATCAGCGGGAGCGAGCTGGGAAATCCCGGATGGGGACGGTCTCGCTGCTGGCCACGCACCGGGGTAACAGCGTCGTGATCACGGTGGGGGACGACGGCCAGGGGATCGACGTGGGCCGGATCCGAGAAAAAATCGTGGCCAAGGGACTCGTGACCGCGGCGGAAGCGAGGGAACTTTCCGACCGCGAGCTCGTCGCCTACATCTGGCATCCCGGGTTGAGCACCGCCGAGACAATCACCGAGGTCTCCGGCCGAGGCGTCGGGATGGATATCGTGAAGAGCCGGATCGAGAACCTGAATGGGGTTGTCGACGTCCGTTCCATCCTGGGACAGGGGACGACCTTTACCATCAGGCTCCCCTTGACTCTAGCCATCATGCCTTGCTTGCTTGTTCATATTCTCGGAGAGGTGTACGCGATCCCGCTTGACCACATTGATGAAATCGTCGAGGTCGGCGATGATCGGATTCTCCGCGTCCAAGGCCAGCCGGCCCTGGAGCTTCGCGAGAAAATCATCGCCGTGGTCTCGCTGGCCGACGTTTTTGATTGGGGGAGAACCAACCATCCAGGCGCCGGCGACGGGTTGGTTGGCCATTTCTCGCGTGAGAGACGCATTGTTGTCGTCGTCCAGAATGGCGAAACAACGATAGGGATTCAAGTTGACGGGCTGATTGGAATGCAGGAGGTCGTGCTGAAATCGATTGAGAAAAACTATCGCGCGATTCCTGGTCTTTCGGGGGCGGGCATCCTGGGCGACGGCCGGGTGTCTCTGATTCTCGATCTGGACGCCGTGATCGAGCTTGCCTCTCGGCGCTCGCGACGGAACCATTCGAAGGCCGCGGTGGCCGCCGTGGAGTAAGCTAACAAGGGGACGACCATGATTCACCAAGCGCGAGGCGAGCGAGGGCTGATCCATGCCGTCGTACCCTCCCCTATTTTCTTGCCGAGGGCATGAGCTCCATGGATTCGATTTTGAGCGATGGAGGTCGGCAGGCCCTCCAGGCGATCTTTAACGAGGGGGCCCAGAGCGCCTCGGTCGCCCTTTCGCGGTGGCTGGGCCAGCCCGTGCGCCTGGCCGTAAGCGACGTCGCGCTGGTGCCCCTGGAACAGGCGACGGAGCTGTTAGGCCCCCCGGAGTCACTCGTGGCGGCGTGTGGGATGGGACTTCACGGGCGGCTTTCGGGCTCGATCCTGATGGTTTTCGAGGACCGATCGGGCCTGGCCTTGATCGACATGCTCTTGCAACAGCCCCTGGGAGTCGCGACCGAATGGGGAGAGATCGAGCAATCGGCGGCCAAGGAAACGACCAATATCATTGGCTGTGCCTATGTCGGCGCGCTCGCGGCCCATCTTCCTCGAGACCCGTCCGCAAGCGCGATCGAGGGGGATACGGTGGCCGAGCAGATCATCCCCAGCCCACCCCAATTCCTTCACGAATTCGCCGGGAGCTTGATCGAATTCGCGCTCGTCGATCAATTGGCCGAACTCGACCAGCTTCTCTTGATACGAACATGCCTTGGCAAGGAAACCAGTGACCCAGCCGGTGCCGAGGCAACGCTCGTCGATTTGAACTGGACGCTCCTTTTTGTCCCAAGCCATGAGGCCCTGGGCATTTTGAGCGCGGTCTTAGGTCGGTCGGAAACGTATTCAGGGATGTCCCAGGCGTGACGAGGTCATCAGCGTGCCGATCCTTTGCCCAACGGTCATTCCAGGCGCGGTCGAGACAATCTCGGTGGGGATTGGTCATCTGGCGATCGCGACCGCGCCGATCCAGCTTCGCTCGTTGCTTGGTTCATGCGTGGGTCTGGTGCTCCATGATCGCGTCGCCAAGCTTGGAGGGTTGGCGCATGTCGTACTGCCGCTCTCGCGGGGGGAAATCGACATGCCTGGAAAATTCGCGGATACCGCGGTCTCCGCCCTTTTGGCCGAGATGGAACGTGAACTGGGCCGGCCATCGCGAGGCCGGGTGGTCGCCAAGCTGGTTGGCGGCG
>JAKBAP010000581.1 GCA_021808995.1 Planctomycetota bacterium
CCGACGGCGGTTGAGTACGCCGTGATGGTGGGTTTGATCGTGGTCGCGATCATCGCGGTCGTGACGGCGATGAGCCGGCGGATGAGCGGGACCTTCAGCACGGTGAGCAGCACGATCAGTTGACACGTGGGCGAGCCGATTGCTCGAGGTTAGCGACAGAGGCGCTCTCGCGACATCGCTCCCGCTCGGCCCCTCGCGGGCGGGGTGGTTCGTGCGCGCTAGAGCGCGTCTTGTTCGCGCGCCAGGCGGACTTGTTCAATCCGATTTGACAGTCGCGCGAGGGCGACACACGCTTGCGATGGAGGCCCTCGCGGCGGGGGCGAACGGCGTTAATTCAGGGTGAAACCGCTTTCTTGAGGCACTCGGGAGGATTGCATGGGGCCTGTCTCGCACGAGGTCGGTTGGCTGGTCGTGGTGATCTTGATCGAGGCCGCGATCATTGACGGTCGGCAGCTTCGAGTGCCGAACTGGCTGACCTATCATTTCTTGATGGGAGGGTTGATCTTCGCGTTCTGGAAGGGGGGTTCGCCGATGCTCGCCTGGTCGGCGGCGGGGGCGGTGACGGGGTTGTTCACGCTCTTGCCCCTTTACGCGATCGGCGGCATGGGGGCGGGCGACGTCAAGCTCATGGCTGGGATGGGGGCCTGGATCGGACCCTGGATGACCCTCTGGGCGTTCGTCTCGACCGCGCTGGTCGGGGCCGTGATGGCCACGGTGATGATCGCTACCTCGGGAGCGCTGTTTCATCACCTGGGAATGATTCAGTCCATCGGTCGAGAGATCCTGGTCGTGCGCGACCCCGTCTTGCTCTCGGAGCGGGCGGCCGAGCGCAAGCCGACGATGACCCTGCTTCCCTATGGAATCCCGATCGCGGTGGGTTCGATTGGTTATCTCGCCTGGGCTGGGCTCTTGTTCTGAGGGCCGGGGCGCGGCCGAATCGCTTTGTCTTGAACCACTTCGAGGTTTCGTCATGAATACCAGGTCGCTCGTCACTCTCGTGCTGGCCATCGCGTTTGGGCTCGGCGCGATGATCTTCACCCGTCAAATGCTCGGCCCGCGCGAGTCCCGAAAGGAGGAGGAAACGCAAGAAGTCCTGGTGGCCGCGCGTGATCTGAAAGAGGAGGAATCGATCAAGGCCGACATGCTCAAGACGACCCGAATGGTGAAGTCCGCCGTGCCCCCCGGGGCGTTTTCCTCGCTCAAGGACGTCGAGGAACGGTGGGTGAAGACGGCGATGCTCGAGGGAGACCTGTTAATCGAGAAAAAACTCGGTCCCAAGGGGATGCCGCCGGGGCTGGTCGCCAATATTCCGAAGGGCATGCGGGCCTTCGCCGTCGACGTCACCGAGCAGTCGAGCGTGTCGGGTTTCATTCTACCCGGCCATCATGTCGACATCGTCAAGTTCGACGCCTCGGATCCGCGGGTCAAGCGGGGCGAGACGATCCTGCAAAACGTACTGGTTCTCGCGGCGGGCCAGACGTTCACGAGGCCCGAGGAGCGATCACTCCAGACCCGGACCGTCACGCTGGCGCTCGATCCCGAGGACGTCCACATTCTGGTCGCCGCCCGGGCCCAGGGCGCGCTTTCGCTGGCGCTACGTGGGGTCAATGACAATGGCGTGGTCGCCAAGCCGGCCCCGTTCAAGCCGGCGGTCGATCCCGAGCATGAGCGCAAGCTCAAGGTCGCGGAAGACCGCGGCAAGGAACTGGAACACGAGCTCGAGCTGCTCAAGGAGGCGATCGCCAAGAAGGAAGCCGAGGCCAAGGCCGCCCTGGCCAAGGCCGTCCTGGCCAAGCCGACGGCTCGGCCTACCTCCCGAGTCGTGGCGGTTTATCGGGGGATGGGAAACGTTCAGCGCGTGAGCCTGGAAAAACCAGGCGTTTCGGAACTCGCCCCGAAGGGTGACCAGGTCGCGTCCGCGACTCCAGCGCAACCTCCCAAGAATCTTGAACCGACCGCCAATCAGGATCTAGCGGCGGGCGATGACGAGGCACCTTGATGCCTGGCCGACCCGTTCCCGTCCCAAGTCTCCGACCCGCGGAACTGGTCTCATTCAACCGAGTTTGAATTCACCCACATGAAGGACTTGATCCGAATCGCCCTGGTCGATCCCAATCAGGAGTCGCGAGAATCGCTCAAGCGACTCCTGGGGGGCATGAGCCGTTTCTGGCTGGCGGATTCGCTGGTCAGCTACCAGGACGCCGCGCGTCATGTCAAGGACCTCGGCGTTCACGCGGTCCTGGTCGTGCTCGATCACGATCCGGCGACGGCGATCGAGCTGATCGCGACCATCACGCGGTCGAGCCCCGACCTGGTCGTCATCCCCGCCAGCAGGCTCAGCGACGGTGGGCTGATCCTCAAGTCCATCCGCGCGGGCGCTCGGGAGTTTATCACGCTGCCGGCCGAGCCGGCGGAGCTGCTCGAGACCTTCAGCAAACTGGTAAAACCCAAGGTTGACGAGGACGTATCGACCTCCCGGGGCGCGCGGATCGTGACCGTGGTGGGGGCCTCGGGAGGGGTCGGCTGCACGACACTGGCGGTGAATCTCGCCTCGACCCTGGCCTCGTA
>JAKBAP010000115.1 GCA_021808995.1 Planctomycetota bacterium
ATCGGGCGACGCCGACCAGGGTGCTCATGATGGCTTGGTATTCCTCGTGAGCTTCGAGCGGTTTGAAATCGGGGTCGGCCTTAAGTGTATCGGCCAATTTGGGATTGGCGTCGATCGCCTCGCGAAGCAAGACGACGGCGCGGCCGATCTGGCCACGGACCAGGCGGTCACGATTGTCCTTGGTAAGTTTTCCGTCGGTCTCGGCCTTGGCGACCAGCTTGGCGAGGATCCGGGCCGAGTCGAGACAGGCCTGGCCTCGTGCGGCGATGGGGACGGCGGCCGGCAGTTCGAGAGCGACCGCGCTCGCCTCGGTGTAGTCGCTGAGTTCGAGATTGACCTGGGAAAGCGCGAGCAGGTGCGAGCCCAGCAAGGCGCGAATGGAGTCGCGATAGCGGCTGAGCTTGGCGGCGAGTTTCTGATGAGTCACGGCGGCGCGGAGGGCGTCGCGGGCCAGGGCCGGCTTGCCGGTCTTCTGGAATAGCTCGCCCTGGACGCTGAGCACCAGGCCGAAATGGTTCTCAAGATCGAGTGATCGTGGGGTTTGGGAGACCAGGGTGTCGAAACCCGCGACGGCTTCGGCAAGCAGCGGACCGGCCAGGTCAAAGCGCTTTTCCTCGACCAGGAAGTTGCCAATATTGAACTGGGCGATCGCCAGGCGATGGTGATCGACCGAGGTCGCGTTGGTGCTCTTGGCGAGATTTTCATAAATGGACTGGGCGGCCTGGAGGCTAGCCAGGGCTCCAGGGCGTTTCATTTCGCGCTCGAGCTCGCCCTTGTTATTGAGGATATCGGCTCGATCCCGCGACTTCGCGCGCTCGGCGGGCGTTTGCTTGGCGAGCAGGCCCAGGGCCCGCTCGAACATTCCCAGGGCGCGATCGGGCTGTCCGGCGGCGGCGACGACGGGACCAAAGTTCCTGAGACAATGCACCAACTCGGTCCGATAGTCGATGTTGTCGGGATACTCGTCGGCGAGCTTCTGGTAGAGGTCGAGGGCGGCCTGGTAGGCGGGAACGGCCTTGGCGGGCTCGAGAACCTCCCACGCCAGCGCGAGGTTGAGGAGATTTCTCGCCAATTCGGCGGCGTAACGAGGCTTATCGGGAAATTCCTTGACGAGGGATTCCGAGAGGGTACGCGCTTGCTCGAGCGAGGCGGCGGCCTCCTTGGATTCGCCCCGATTGTGGAGGAAGACGCCCAGATTGTGCCGGCACTTGGCGAGATCGAGGCGAATCTGGACATCGTCGGGACGGGCGTCGTGGATGGCCTGGTTGATCTCGATCGCGCGGGCGAGGATCGCGCGCGACTCGGCCCCCTGGCCTTGATTGACGATCAAGTTGCCAAGGTTCATCAGGGTACGGGCCAGCTCGCGTTTGTGTTCAGGGCGGTCGGGGTAATCCTGGGCGAGCCGTTCGACCAGGGGAAGTTCGCGGCGAAAATTGGCCTCGGCGGCGGCTTGGCGGCCGGTATCCTGTTCGATCAGGGCCAGGCTGTTGTAGACCTTGGCCAGAACCTCGCGATGGCGGGGGACCGTGGGAAACTGGGCGACCAGCTTTTCGAGCAAGGAGATCGCGGCCTTGTCGTCCTGTTCCGACTTTTCGAATTCGCCGAGTTCGCGTTCGATCCAGCCGCGGGCATCGTAGGCCAGCGCGAGCTCGCTTGTCGCCTCTCCTTGTTTGAGGTCGCCGTTCCGGGCGCGGTCGAGCGAGGTGATCGCGTCGTCGTAGAGCGGCTTGGCCAGGGAAAAGCTCCCCTTGAGCCGGAGCAAGTCTCCCAGGCTCTTGAGTGACTGACCCATGCGTAGGAAATCAAGGGGCGTGGCACCGGGGCCGCCGGCCAACGCCCGCTGGACCTTGAGGGCTTCCTCATAAAGGGGTTTGGCCTCGTCCTTGTCGCGCCCCGAGCGGACCAGGAGGTCGCCCAGAAGGGCGCGGACGCGCGCCAGGTCGCGACTGGCGCCGGCGACCGGTCTCAGGAGGTCGATCGCCTTGCGGTAGGCCCGCTCGGACTCGGCGTATCGACCGAGCTTGCGAAGGATGTCGCCCATTTCCTGGCATGCCTGGGCGTGCTCGAGACGAACGCCGGGGTTGTCGCCGACTCGGGTCGTGTACTGGTCGAAATAAACGAGCGCCTGTTCGAGAAACTCCCTCTGCGTGGGGTCGATTTCATCGTCGAAACCAATCTCGCCCCCCTTGACGAGCAAGTGGACGGCCTCGCGGGCCTGCCGTCCCTGGGCCTCGGCTTCGTTGCGCTCTCGGGCGACCAAGACGGTGCCGACGGCCAGGGCCGAGGTCCCCGTGAGGAGCAGGCCCAACCCGGCGGCGACCGCGGTGCGATGCTTTCGAGCCCAGCGAGCGGCCCGGCGGATCCAGGGCTCGGCATAGGCATGAACCGGTTCGTCGGCCAGGAACCGTTGCACCTCCTGGCCGACCTCCGCCGCCGATTGGTAGCGATTCGCTTGGTCCTTGGCAAGCGCTTTCAGACAAACGGCCTCGAGCTCCGGGGGAACGCTGGCGAGGATCCGCCGTGGCGGGGTTGGTGCTTCCTTGCATACCTTGCGAATGATCTCCGACGTCTTCGTACCAATGAACGGTGGGCGGCCGGTCACGATTTCATAGAGGATCGCGCCCAGACCGTAGACGTCGGTTCGATAATCGACGATGTCATGTTTCCCTTGGGCCTGCTCAGGCGCCATGTATGACGGCGTACCCAAGAGATGCCCTAGAATCGTTCCCTCGGGGCCGGCTCCAGACCCGGGAATCGTCCGCCGCGACCCAAACGAGGCATGCCGCGAGTCGGTGGCCGAGCTGGGATTCGTCCCACCATGCGATCGGCCGTTCCGGGTCGGCTCGAGTTGAAAATCGACGGAGTTATCGAGGGTCGCGTAGGGATCGTGGGCCGGCTCCGCTTGCTCAATGACATTCTCATGCGATTTAGCGTCCAGACCGATTTGCTTGGCCAGACCCCAGTCGAGCACCATGACCTCGCCGAAATCGCCCAGGACCACGTTTTGCCCTTTCAGATCGCGATGGATAAAGCCACGATCGTGGGCATAGGCGATGGCGTGGCAGATTCCGACGAAGGCGGTTAGGAGTTCCACCATTTCGACGGGATCGGCCGTTCCGGCCGCGCGTTTCTTGTGATAGTCCCGACCGGCCTCGCAGAGAGTGCGTCCCTTCACGAACCGCATGGTGTAGTAAGGAGTATCGCCCTCGCCCAACTCATAGACCGGCACGATCCCAGGATGTTCGAGCTGGGCGGTCACCTTGGCTTCATAGAGGAACCGCGAATAGACCGTGGGGTTGTCGGTTTGTTCGGGACGCAGGTCCTTAAGCGCGATCCGACGTCCCAGGGCATCGTCGCGAGCCAGCCAGACCCGCCCCATGCCCCCCTTGGCGTGCAGGTGAGTCAGCGTGTAGCGATGCTCGCGATTGTCTCCATCGTTGGCCGACAGCTTGCCCAGGACCTCATGGGCAACCTGGGGTGGGGGGAGGCTGTATTTCTTATCGAGCACTCCCTCGGTCGTTCCCCCGCGAATCGCGTCGAGCGATTGCCCGTCCATCGTGGCGGCCAGAGTGGCCTCGGGGTCGCCGCCGTGAGTCTTGAGCTCGTCCTCGACCGCCTGTTGGATCTCGTCTTTTTGCTCGACCGTCAGAAGTCCGCGATCGACGAGCATATCGGCTAGGGGATGTTTAGGGTCGCTGGCCCAGTCCGCGCATGTCTCGGCCAGTCGATCGGCCTCAATGGCGCGTTTCTGAAACGCAACCACGCCAAAGAGCAAATTACGCTCGGTGTCCATGAGAGCCTCGCCTTATCACGTCGGTGCGACTCGGAATCCATCGGTCGATACGAGGAATTCATCGCCAGGACAACAGTCGACAACCAGGATTCTCGAGATGACGACGCGGCCGATTTCGATCCCGGGCCAATCTCAACCAATACGCCACCCATCGATTCTCAAGACAGGATTCTAGCCTGACTTACCTCGACTGAAAAGGCTCTCCATCCACGAATCCTTGCGGTGACCGCCCGACAGGGTTCATACACGACTCCCTCGTAAGTCGAGGAACGAAAACAGGCCAGAGCGTTCAGAACGCCCCGGCCCGTGATTTTCATCGGTTTGCTCGACTCCGCCACCCGCGGATGTCAATCCTTATCATCGTCGTCGTCATCGTCGTCATCGTCGTCATCGTCATCATCGTCGTCGTCGTCATCATCGTCGTCTTCGTCTTCGTCCTTCTCGCCCTTGCCCTTCAGTTCCTTCAACTCTTCATGAAGCTTTTTGATCTGCTTCTCGATCTCATGGATGCGATGCTCGCGCTTGTCTTCCTTGGCCCTGAATTCCTTCCTACCGTGCTCGCCCTCCTTGGATTCGTGCTTTTTCGCCTTGCCGTGGTCTTCGTCCTCGTCTTGCTCGTGCTTCCTTTCCTTGGCGTGAGGCTTGCCCTCTTTCCGTTCGGGCCTGGAATGCATCTTTTCGGCCAATGCCTCGCCGAGCTCCTTCATCGTCTTCTCGAGCTTGGAGTTGGGGCCGAGCTTTTTCTCGAGTTCCTCACCGAGCTCCTTCATCCTCTTCTCGAACTCAGGCCCGAACTTTTTCTCCAGGTCCTCGCCCAGTTCCTTGAAGGTTTTCGCGAACTCGGAGCCACGCCCGAATGTCTTTTCCATCTCCTTGCCGAGCTTTTCCCAGAGCTCGTCGTCGTCGTCGTCCTTTTCGTGATGGGATTCGCCCTTCTTGCCCTTGTGCCCGTCGTGCTTGCCCTTGGCCTTTTCGTCGTCGTCGTCGTCGTCCATGACCGAGGTGGGGGGTGACTCGGGACTGGCGAGAGTCGTCGAGCGCGGGTCGATGGGGTCGGCGGCCGTGGCCCTAGCGGTCAGCCACGAAGGTAAGGACAGAATGAGCAACGAGCACGCCGCCGCGAGGGCGAGCGGTGAGAGCCTGCAAGAAGCGTTTTCATTCAAGATCATGATCAATCTCCGTTCCACGAAACGGCCGGCGCCGGCGACCCCCAACGCGGGGGACGGCGAACCGGCGGACGAAAGCGAGAGGCAGATGTCGTAGAGGACTTCCGCGTAGACGAGGCGATCCTTGGGGAGGGTCGAGACGACCCAGGCATCACAGGCGAGCTCGGCCTCGGCGTCGAGCCGTGAACGAGTCAGCCAGTAAATCGGGTTCCACCACCAAACCAAGCCGGCGAGCAGGTCGAGCCTGCGCACCCAATGGTCACGGCGCTTGACGTGGGCGAGCTCGTGGAGAATGATCGTCGGCCAGCGATCGCGCTCCAGGGTATTCAGGAGCCTCTTGGGAACCAACAACATGGGTCGGCCCAGACACCAAAGGAGGGGCGTGCCTAGGTCGGGAATCACCAACAGCCCGGGAGCGCGGACACCGAGCCGCCGGCTGATCCTCTCGGTTTCCTGGACCAATTCGCATGGAGCGGGCTCGGCGGAGAGCAATCGCCGCCGGAACCGCAGAATCCGACCCGTTCGCACGACCATAATCACGACGGCACCCGACAGCCACGTGATCGTGAGCAAACGCCCGAGATTCACCAGGGGTGGCCCGGCGACGATTGGCGCGCGGACCCTCTTACCCAGGGATCGCTCGCGACCTGACTCGGGCGCGGCGGGGACGGAGCGAGGGCGTTCAAGCAGGGCCTTGCTGTGCTCGTGGGCCAGGGAGCGAGGCGGCATGTCCACGCCGGCTCGCTCGCTGGCCCGTTCAGACAAACCCCACCAGCCGGCCCAAGGCCACGCGATCAAGGGAGGCGTCACGAGCTTGACGAGCACCACGAGCCAGAGCAAATGCCGCAAGGCTGGGCTCGTGGCGCGCCACCGGGAAGCCCCCAGCGCGGCCATCGCGAGTAATCCCGCCACGACTGTCGTTTCCGCGAGCCAATCAAGCATCGTCGTGAGCTCCCTGAGATCCAACCCATTTCACACCGATGGAATCACGTGGTTCCCGATCCTGGCTTGGCCTTGTCGGACGCCGCGCCGCCGGGACGAGCCTCGTCCAGGAGATTCTTGAGCCGCTTGAGCTCCGACGCGGTAAAGCGATTCCCCTGCACAAGCGCCAGCACCAGGGGAGCGGCCGCTCCATCGCAAAACTCGTCGGCCGCGTCCTTGAGCTTTCGCCTGAGCATGTCATCACGAGTGACAGATGCCTCGTAGACGTGTGGGACCGATCGCCCGTCGACCGTCGCGTAGCCCTTGGCCAGGAGCCGCTGCAGGAGCGTCGCCACCGTCGTGTACGCCCACCGCCGTCCCTGACGCTCGAGCTCGGCGTTCACCGCCCGAACCGGCGACGGACCCAGTTCCCACATCACCCGCAAAACCTCGCGCTCGGCTTGACTCAATTCCGGCCGGCTCGCCATCGGTCACCCCATTTTCACAGTGGTCGCCACCACCACGACCCCTTGCCATCTACGTCACGTAGTAGAACGCTACTACAGATTGTAGCGGACCGCAAGAGGGTTTCCCGCGAAATTGGTCGCGAGCGAATCCAGTGGACCGGCTCGAGGGGTCGAGTGAATAATGGGCACATACGCGGGGCTTTCTGGGAGATGATCAAGCGGGAGGCACCATGAGGACGGTTGGACGATGGGAAGGGCGATCATGATTGGCGCGAGCAAGGGCCGGCTGGTCGCCGGGGGGATGGCCGTGACGCTAGGGCTGGCCGCCGCGCTCGGCGGCGAGCCGCGGCGGGATGACCAGTCCAGGGCCGGGGCTCGCGATCCCCAGGTCGGCAAGTCGTTCCGGGTGCCTTACCGGCTGACGGAAACGAATCATTTCCTGGTCCGGGTGCGTTTGAATGGCAAGGGGCCGTTTAATTTCCTGGTTGATTCGGGGGCTCCGCTCCTCATCGTCGGGACCGACACGGCGGCCAAGGCGGGTCTGAAACCGCGGCGCGACCGATATTGGACCCCCTTGGATCGGCTGGATTTCGAGGGGGGGGCACGGCTCACCGATCTCAACGCCCGGGTTGAGGATCCGTTTCAGCTCGTCGGAATGAACGCGCTGGGGCTGCCAGGGGCGTCGATCGATGGGATTCTGGGGTTCACGATCCTCGCCCGATACCGCCTGGAGATCGACCCCTCCCAGGACCGTATGACATGGACCAGGCTCGATTATCATCCACCCGACCCGCCGACACCGGACATGGCCAAGGGAGAGGGACCCCCCCCGGCCGTGCAGGCGATGAACGCGATTGGTCCGCTCGCCAAGGGCCTGGCGTTTCTGATGGGAAAGCAGCCGGCGGACGAGGTGAGCCCTCGTGGGTTTCTGGGCGTGACTTGGTCCGAGGGAAACGCGGGAGGGGGGGCTCGTCTTCGCGTGAAGGACGTGCTCGCGGGTTCGCCCGCCGACGCGGGGGGGATCAAATCCGGTGATGGAATCACGAGGATCAACAACCAGGAGGTCGCCTCGATCAAGGAAGCCCAGGTCGCGCTCGCGGGGGTGATCGCGGGTGATTCCGTGACGATCGAGGTCGATCGCGAACATGCCAGGAAGCGGATCGTGGTGATCGCGGGCAAGGGGCTCTAGGAACCACGCGCGAGAAGGGTTGGTCGATGCGAGACGACACGATGAAGAGGCCGTTGGCTCGAAATGGAAATCGCCGTCCAGGGTCGATCGCGGGCATGGCCGTGGCGGCCCTGGCGGTTGTGGTCGTGGCCTGGCCCGCGCGGGGGGCGCGGGTCAAGGCCCAGACTCCCCAGGCTGTTGCCCCGGCGAAGGCACGGGTGGTTCCCTTCGAAATGCTCCCGACCAATCACATGCTTGTTAAGGCACGGATCAATGACAAGGGGCCGTATCAGCTTGTCTTTGATCTGGGCGCGCCCATTACCCTGTTAAACAATCGGGCGAGTCTGGCGGCCGGGGTCATCAAGGCCGACGCTCCTCGATCATTCTTGATGGGAATGAGGGGCGAGGCCGAGGTGGGATCGCTCACGGTCGGGGAGCTCACCGCGACCAAGCTTCCGGTCCTGGTGCTGGACCATCCGACCTTGACAGCGCTCGCGGAGATTACGGGGCGACGGATCGACGGGATCATGGGGTTCACCTTTTTCGCGAGGTATAAGACCACGATCGACTATAAGACCCGAACGATGACCTTCGATCCGATTGATTACGAGGTTCGGAATCTGTTCAAGGACCTGCCCGACCGGCTGATGGGGAGCCGGAAGGCGAGGCGGCGGATCGTGGCGCCGGCGGGGCTCTGGGGGATGGAACCGGGCAAGCCGAGCTCCGATCTGGCGGTGCCCGGCGTGATGGTCGATCGAGTTCTCGCCGGCTCGGCGGCGGAGCGCGGGGGGCTGCGGGGGGGGGATCTGATCACGCAAATCGACGGCCGCTGGACGACCTCGACAACCGACATTTTCGAGGCCGCCCGGGGGGTCGACCCTGGTCATCCGGCCGACGTGGTCGTGATCCGCGCGGGAGCCGAGAAGACGCTGAGCATCCGACCCGACCCCGGCGCATAGGGAGCGAGTGCTTCCATGGTGATCAATCCTTTCGTGCCTGCCGGCGCGGATCATGCTGGCCTTCCCGCGCACCCCTGGGACGGTTTCGCGGTTGGCCCAGAGAACGAACTGGCGATGGCCGCCGCGCGCGCGATGGCCTCGGGGGGGCAAGATCAGTTTTCGCCGTTTGTCGTCCATGGTCCCTCGGGCGTGGGCAAGTCGCGGTTGCTCAGGGGGTTGGTCGCCGAGCGGATCGCCCGTCGCCCAGAGTCGGCGGTCGCGTGGCTCCCCGCCGACGAATTCGCCAGCCTTACCAGCGCTCCCCCGCGCGGCGAAAGCAAGACGCCCCACGCCCGCGATCAGTTGCGCCTGGTCGACCTCCTGGTGATTGACGACCTTGAGGGGCTCGAGCGCGCCCCCCCTGCCTGGGACGAGCTCGAGCACACCCTTGACGCCCTCGACATGAGGGGCGCTGACGTGGCCGTCGCCACCCGGACCGCGCCCGCCACCTGGCGCAAGAGAGGCTGGCCCGCGCGCGTGGTCAGCCGGCTCTCGAGCGGGCTGACGACTCGGATCAACCCCCCCAGCCAGCCAGCGCTCAGGCGTTATCTGCTCGATCACGCCGGCCGCCACGGGATCGCCCTGCCCGCCCAGGCCATCGAGGAGCTGATCTCGGCCGCCACCGGCTACCGAACTCTGGACGGCTGGCTGGCACGACTGACCCTTGAGGCTCGAATGGGCCAGCCGGCCGAGCGCGGGCGGACAAAACCGCGAGGAGGCTCGCCGGTCTCGCCAATCCCGCTCGAAGCCCCCCTCGTCACCGCGTTTCTGGCCGAGGAAGCCGGCCTGACGAGCCCGGTCGCCGTCGTCGAGTCAATCGCGCGGGGGGTCGCGGCCCAGCTTGATGTTCGATTGGCCGATCTGCGCGGTCCAGGACGGGGCGCTCGGCTGGCGATGGCGCGGCACCTGGCCATTCATCTGGCCCGCGTTCAGGGTGTCGGAGTGGCGGCGATCGGTCGGTATTTTGGAGGGCGCGATCCGGCCACGGTTCGCCATGCCTGCAAGGCGGCCGCGCGGCGGATCGACGCCGACCCGGCCCTGGCCGCGCTCGCCGCCGCGCTCCTGGGGCCGGGCTCTCGCGGCGGGAGATGAGTCGCTTCGGCAAGCATCCCCGCCGGCGGTTCCCGGAAGCGGACGGTGATCCACCAGACGACGCGGCGAAAACGGCTTGCCAAATAGGTACTTAGGTTCAATAAACAAAGCCCGATCGGGTTGTCGAAATCGCGCGGATCGGGTATGCTTGGCTTTCTTAAAAATTTCGCTCGAGGGCGTGGACTTCCTCGCTCGAGCGGATGCCCCGCGCGCGCGGAATTGACCGCGACGTCGCGACTGAGCTCGTGAGGGATCGACCGACCGTGGAAAGTGCTCCGCCGCTTCCGAATCGACCCATGCCCCTGGACATCCAAGAGGAGCTCAAGGAAAGCTACCTCAATTACGCGATGTCGGTCATCATCAGCCGGGCCTTGCCGGATGTGCGTGACGGCCTCAAGCCGTCGCAGAGGCGCATCCTGGTGGCCATGCGCGATCTGGGCCTCTCCCCCGGGTCCTCGACCAGCAAGTGCGCGGGCATCGTCGGCGAAACGATGAAGCGCTATCATCCCCACGGCGACAATTCCATCTACCCCACCCTGGCCCGAATGGCTCAGTGGTGGAACATGCGAAACTTGCTCGTCACCGGTCAGGGGAATTTCGGCAGCATCCACGGCCTGCCACCGGCCGCCATGCGGTATACCGAGGCCAAGCTCAGCCCGGTCGCCGCCGAGATGCTCGAGGACATTCAGCTCGACACCGTCGACTTTCAGCCAAACTACGACGAAAAATACCAGGAACCACGGGTCCTTCCCTCCAAGTTCCCGAACTTGCTCGTCAACGGCTCTGGCGGCATCGCCGTGGGGATGGCGACCTCGATCCCGCCCCACAACCTGGGCGAGGTCTGCGACGCCCTGATCGCCCTCATCGACAACCCGGCGATCGACCTCGACGACATCATGGAGCTCATGCCCGGGCCTGATTTCCCCACCGGCGCGACCCTCTGCGGGCGGATGGGAATCAAGGAAGCCTACATGACCGGCCGCGGCCGAGTCATCCTGCGGGCGAAATATGAAATCGAGGAGCTTAAGGACGGCCGCTCGCATATCATCTTCACCGAGATCCCCTATCAGCTCACCAAGGAAAACCTGCTCAAGAGGCTCGCCGATTTAGTCAACAGCGGTCGGATCACCGGCGTCTCGAATATCGACGACTTCAGCGATCGCAAACAGCCGGTCCGGGTCGTGGTGACGGTCAAGAAGGGAGACGATCCCAACGTCGTCGTCAACCAGCTCTTCGAGTATTCACCGCTGCAAGACACCTTCAGCGTGATCATGCTCGCCCTGGTCGATGGCCGGCCCCGGACACTCCCCTTGAAGGACATGCTCCGGCTCTTTGTCGAGCACCGGATCAACGTCATTCGCCGCCGCACCCAATTCCAGCTTCGCCAGGCGAGGCATCGGGCGCATATCGTCGAGGGGCTGTTGATCGCGCTGGTCTACATCGACGAGATCATCCGCGTCATTCGCGGCTCGGCCAACCCCGCCGAGGCCCGCGTCCGCCTGATGCGGATCGAAGTCTCGGCCGAAATCCTCCGCCGCGCCCTGGACGACCCCGAGGCCAAGGCCTCGTCAAACCTCACCCGCATGCAGGCCGACGCCATCCTGGCCATGCAGCTTCAGCGGCTCACCGGGCTCGAGGCCGACAAGCTCGCCCTGGAATACAAGGGGCTCAAGACCGACATCGCCGGCTACGAGTCCATTCTGGGCGATGAAAACTTGATCCTCGAAATCATTCGCTCGGATCTCCGTGAGCTCAAGACCAAATACGCCGACGGCCGCCGCAGCATGATCTCCGACGAGGAAGTCGGCGATTTCGACAAGGAAGCCCTGATTCGCGAGGAATACATGGTCGTGACCGTCACCCACGACGGCTACATCAAGCGCCTCCCCCCCAGCACCTACCGCGCCCAGTCTCGCGGCGGCCGCGGCATCGCGGCGACCAACACCAAGGAAGGCGATTTCCTTGAGCATATGTTTGTCGCCCTCACACACGATTATATTTTGTTTTTCACCGACAAGGGAAAAGTTTACTGGCACAAGGTATACGACCTTCCCCTGTCGTCCCGGACGGCTGGCGGGCGGGCGATCGTGAATCTGCTCCAGCTTGGCGACGGCGAGCGGATCACCGGGATGATCCCAGTGCGGCAATTCCGCGACGACGAATGCTTGCTCATGGTCACCCGCCGGGGGACGGTCAAGAAGACCGAACTGGTCGCCTTCAAGCGCCCGCTGGGCAAGGGGATCATCGCCCTGGGGCTTGACGAGGGAGACGAGCTCATCGGGGTTGCGCGGGTGAAGGCCGGGGACCATGTCGTCTTGAGCACCAAGGACGGAATGTCGATTCGTTTCGACGAGTCGCGGGTCCGGTCGATGGGCCGCCCGGCCTACGGGGTCAAGGGGATCGATCTCTCCGAGGACGACGCGGTCGTCGGCATGGTCGTCGCGGAGGGGGAAAACGACTCCGCAAGCCTCTTGACCGTCTGCGCCAACGGCTATGGCAAGCGTACCCTCCTGCGGGAATACCGGGCTCAAAATCGTGGCGGCAAGGGATTGATCGACATTCAAACCAGCGATCGCAACGGCCCCGTCGTCGCGGTTACCAAGGTCACCGACGAGGACGAGGTCATGATCACCACCTCCGGCGGCATGATGATCCGCACCCGGATCAGCGACACCCGCACGATCGGCCGCAACACCCAGGGGGTCCGTCTGATCAAGCTCGACGAGGGGGACTCGGTCGGCAGCCTGGCGAAACTTCCCCTGGAAGAGCTCGGCGACGCAACCCTCGCGCTCCCCGAAAACGGAGCACTCGACGACCTGCCGGGCGAGCCGAGCAACGGGGTCGAGAACCACGACCTGGATCACCCCCCCCTGACCGATCAAGACGACGCGAACGGTCTCGATACCCTCGACTAGTTTCTGTGCGACATGAGGACAACCCATGCCGAACGCGACGGCGTTGAAACGCATCCTTGTGACCGGCGGCTGTGGATTCATCGGCGCGAATTTCGTGCGCCATCAGCTCGCTGGCGATCCGGTCCTTGA
>JAKBAP010000582.1 GCA_021808995.1 Planctomycetota bacterium
ACACCTACCAAGTGTACGAACCAGCACCGCCGACTCAGCGTCGCGGGGCGGGCTTGCGAGCTTGGATGCTCGGCCGTGGGGCCGCGCGGAGCTTGGCATGCATCAGGGCGATCTCGCGCGGAAGGTGCCGCACACCCGCCAAAAGCACAATCCCCGCGATCAAGAGCGCGGGCACGAGCACGAGAAGGCCCGCCGCGACATTCTGTGGGTCAAGGCCCGGAAGCGCCCTCGGCGTCGCCCCAAGCGCTGACAGGAACCGGCCAAATACCGTCGCCATCGCATCGGGAGCGCTGAACATCTCGAGCACATAGCCCACCACGCTCGGCCCCCAAAGATCCCCCACCACCCGAGCGGCCGCGAGCGCCACCCCAAGGCCCACCCCACGCATCGTGGGCATCACGACCTGGGCCAGGATCGCGAAACAAGGAACCAGATCCACATAGGCCAAACACTGGGCGACGAAGATCGCCCCCAAAACCACGGCCGGCGAATGGGCCTCGATGGCCGTCATCACCGCGACGATCGACCCGAAAAGGGCAAGGGCGGGGATCAAGAAAAGCCGTCTCGACCCCCCTCCGGTGGACGCTTCGACCACCAGGCCCCCCAGGACGAGCCCGGCGGTCGACGAACCCAAGAGCACAAGCCCCAGCCACCGAGCGGCCGTGGTCGCCGGGACCCCTTTCGCGACCGTGAGAAACGCCGGCGTCCACGCCAACAGGCCGGCGATCGCGAAAGTGGCGAATGCCAGACCAAACACCGAATACGTAAACGACGAATTGACCATCAGATCGACATAGTCGTCCTGACTCGGCCCGACCTCTTGATGGCGGGCAAGGCGTCGGAAATCGATCCCTTCCCCTTGGCCCCGGATCGGCTCGCCGAGCAAGATGGCCGCCAGGGCCACGATAAGGCCCGGTGACGCGATCACGACAAAGGCTTCCTGCCATCCCGCCGCGGCGGCGATCGAGGCCCCGAGAGTCGTCGCCAACAGCGCGCCGGTCGGCAGACCCAGGAAAAACAGGGTCAGGACGCGGCCCCGGACCCGGGCCGGGAACTGGTCCATGAGCAAGGAGAGCGCGGTCACGGTCGCGCACGCGCCGCCGACGCCGGTCAGGAACCGAGCGGCCTCGAGCCCTTGATACGACGACGTCAGACCGAGCCCCGCCGTCGCCAGCGCCCACACCGCGAATCCCGCCGCGAGCATCCGGGGCCGATGCAGCCGATCGACGAACCACCCCACCAGAACACCGGCGACGGCATAACCGACGATCGACACCGTCACCAGCCACGACGCCTGGTCACCAGGCAAGCCAAGCTCATGGCTAATCCGGGGCAAGAGCGCCAGGAAAAGCCATCGATCCAGGGAATCCAGCGCGGCCATCAGGAAAACCAGCACCACCAACCGTGCCGGCCGGGTCATCGGAAGTGAGGATGACGGCCTTGCCGGACCAGACAAGGTCATTTCGCGCGGGGGTTCACCCGCGGCGCCGGGGTGAGTGTCGCCACCTTCCGCTTGGCCTGTCTGATTCACGAACGAGCCTCGTCAACGATCCGTGCCCAACCTCGTCATTTCAAGAAGCGATCGTAAACCGCCGCCCCGCGCGTCGTCCAGGCAGCGCCAGCGACGGTTTGAACGTCCCGCGCGCGAGCGGCCATTAATACCAGTCCTTGACGATGCACTCCGTCTACGGCTCCCAGTCGGGGTCGACATTTCGCGAGGTCTTTTTTGAGCTCGCAGGGCCGGCATCATCCCATTCGACTTCCACGGGACACTGATCCACGGAGTAGCTGAACCACCGCCGACTCCCAATCCTCATCCACCCCGTCCTCGCTCGGTCATTTCGATCTCGAACCGTGATTTTGAAAACCAGTTGCGTGGTCGTAAAATCCCGGAACGGCTGAAAGAAATTGAGCCAGGGGTTCCACTTTTTCCGAACCTCGACGCGGTTCCGTTCGCACCACGCCTCCAGGGCTCGGGGCGCGACTCGGCGCGAGAACCACAGAGCGGAGATCCCAATTAAAAGCCAAGCGGGGAACATCACGAACAGGGCGAAAAAGCCTTTGAAATCGTGAGCACTCATCTCTTGGAATCCCGATTACATCCGCCGCCGTCGATTGCCCGTCCCCGCGCGACGAGACAAAGGCTTGGATGCGACGGTCTCTAGAAAGTGATTCGGACAAGCCCATGACTTATTGCCGGCTCGCCTCGCGACTCGGGGAACGATGAAGCCGGGCTTTAGTCTCCGCCCCCGAACTCCTTGGCTCCCGAATCCATGACTATGATCGCCCGATCGCTCTAGGTGGATCAAGTGGAATCACGCCAAATCGGATTCGCGCTACTTCGGGAAGACCGCCACGACCAGGGGGTGGTTGCTCAGCGTCAGCGTGAGCGAATCGACGGAGGCCATCGTTTTGATGGGTTCGGTCCCAACGGTTGGATCGTGAATCCGTACCCTCGGATACACCGCGCCCAGATGGACGGTCACCTGATCCGCCCCCTTCCGCCGCTCGTCCCAGACCAGTAAATCAAACACGCCGTCGCTCTTCTAGA
>JAKBAP010000583.1 GCA_021808995.1 Planctomycetota bacterium
CGCATGCGACGAGTCCTGATTGTTGATCGGATAGCGGGCCGGTGGTCGGCGGCTCGATATCGAGTCCCCAGGCGAAGACGATGGTTCGCGGCGGCTCGGAGTCGGGGCCGATCCGTTTGATCAGCCAATCAAGATCGCCGGCGGCGACCGTATAGTGGCTTGAGGAGACACATGTGGACACGAGGCCACGTTCGACCAGAATCGGGTCGTCGCCGCGCTCGGAGAGTCGCCTGGCCAGCGCGTGGCCGAGCCCGCCCGAGTCGGCGAGGACGAGTGCCCGGCCCACGGGGAGAGTGGTTTCGAGCGGCGGGGCGGGCCGCCAGGCGAGCTCGTGACGCCAGCGGCTTGCCAGGTCGTCGGTCGCGGCCGGCTGGGCCAGCGCCTGGCAACGAAAGCCCTGGATTTCGGCAAGGGTGTTTCCCGACTCGTCGATCAGGATCAGGTTGGCCACGAGCTCGGCTGGGCTGGTTTTGACGATCGAGCCCGCGCACCAGAGTCGCCCGGGGAGGGGCGAGTGGAACCTGAGGCGATCGATGCCGATGGGGAGGAAGAGCGTCCAGTCGCGTTCGGGATCCACCGCCGGATCGGTGCCCGCGAGGAGGGCCTGGAACGCCGCGTCGAGCAAGACCGGGTGGAGGTGATAACGCTCAAGATCGTCCTCGAGCCGAGCGGGGAGCACGAGCTCGGCCAAGGTCGAGCCCGAGCCCGCGGCGAGCGAACTGATCGCCTGGAAACACGGGCCATATTCGAGTCCGCGGGCCGCGAGCCGATCGTATGAGGCGGCCACTTCGAGTAGGGTCGGGTGCGTGGTTCGGAGGTCGTCAAGGCGAGTTGCCCTGGGCGTGGGCTGGGTGCCCTTGCGCTCCATGATCCGCGCGGTCGCGTGCGAGTCCCACGCGGACTCAGCGCCGCGGAGACAGGCGTGAACCGAGACCCGTCGTTCGCGGGGGTCTAGAGTCACCGAAAGCCGTGTTTCGCCCGCGGATGAGACCATCAGGGCCTTCGTGAAGGCGATGTCCTCGAGCACTATTGGCCCGGCGGCCGCTCCCTCGAATTCGATCGCGGCGGCCAGGCAGGCCTCGACGTATCCCGCCCCCGGGAAGACGACATTGCCCTGGATCTGGTGGTCGACCAGGTAAGGAAAGCGGGCATGATCGAGATCAGCGCGCCAGGCCGGGTCGGGTCCACGGAGCGACAGGTCAAGGAGCGGGTGCCCGTCGCCCCCCTGGCGATCCTCGCGCGATTCCAGTGATTCACACCAGTGCCGCTCGCGCTGCCAGGGATACGATGGGAGCTCGACCTGTTCGCCCCGCTCCGGAAAGAGACCCCGCCAGTCGACGCCACAACCCGCGGCGTGGAGCCCTCCGATGGCGTCTAGCAGCGAGGCTCGCTCGGGCTTCTTGCGATGGAGCGTGCCGTGCACGGTGATCGGGCGCTCCGACTGTCGCGTCGATTCCACGATCGAGGACGCCAGGACCGGGTGTGGCCCGACCTCGAGAAACAGGTCGTGACCATCGGCCGCGATGGCGTGGATGGCGGCCGCGAAGAGGACAGGCTCGCGCACGTTGCGAAACCAGTAATCCGGCCCCCAGCGCTCGGTCTCGACCCGAGCGCCTGTCACGGTTGAATATAAGGGGACATTGGGTGTGAGCGGCGTGATTCCGGCGAGCGACCGCTTGAGATCAGGCTCGAGTCCTTCCATCTGGGGGCTGTGATAGGCGATGTCGACATTCAGGAACCGGTGAAAGATCCGCTCGGCCTCGAGCTCGCCGGCGAACTCGCGGAGCGTGGCCGGCTCGCCGGAAAGGGTACACGAAAACGGACTGTTGATCGCCCCAACCACGACCGCCCGGCTTCGGCCGTTTAGCCGCGCGAGCGCTGAATCCGCCGGTAGTCCGACGGCGAGCATCCCCCCGCCCCCTCGCGTCTGGGCCTGGAGACGCCCCCGGTGGAAGCTCACTCGCGTCGCGTCCGCCAGGTCGAGCATTCCCGAGGCCCATGCCGCCGTGACCTCCCCCACGCTATGCCCGATAATCGCCGCCGGGACCACGCCCCACGACCGCAAGAGTGTCGTCAGCCCCGCCTGGATCGCGAAATTGAGTGGCTGGGCGACTTCCGTCAGGCCCACCCGTGACGATGCCTCATCGGCCTCGATCTCGCGTATCAGTGACCAGCCCGCGATTGGCTGGAAGATCGCGTCGATCGTTTCGACCATCCCACGGAATACAGGTTCCTCGGTCAAGAGCCGGCGGCCCATCCCCCACCACTGGGGTCCCATTCCCGAATAAACGAGGACTGGACCCGCGTGGCGGCCGGTCGCGACGCCGGCCTGGACCCCTTCCAGGTTGGTCCCGTCCGCGAACGCCGTGAGTTTTTCGACAATCATGGCCGGCGAGTCGACGACGACCGACACCCGATGCGAAAGGTGACTGCTCCGGACGGCCGCCGTGTAACAAAGGTCCGGGAGGAACGGTTCGGCTCCGCGAGCGAGCGAAACGTGCGAGCGAACCAGTTCCTGGAGCGCGGGTTGGCTTCGCGCTGACAGGGT
>JAKBAP010000116.1 GCA_021808995.1 Planctomycetota bacterium
CCACGTTCCCGGGCAGGCTCGACTGCCTAGACAATTGCACAAATGCTTCCTGGACCACGTCTTCCGGCTCGTCGCACCACTGCCGCGCATAGAGCTCAAGCGCGGCCGCGTGGCGATCGATCAGGAGTCCCAGTTGTTGTGAATCCATGCACTGTGCTCGCGCCTGGCCGGTCACCATCTCCACCATGATGACAACAGTCAGACACGGTGATCCCATTTTTTCTTTGGGACGATATCGCTGGCCAGACGAAAAGCCCGCTCGCCCTTGCCCTGGCGTTCGCGAAGGGCCGATAATCCAGAAGGGTTGGATCGCGGCCGGGTTACGGGTCAATTTCCATGCATGAGATTCAAGACGGGCTCGGCGCGGATGTCACCAAGGGGGCGGTTCCCCTCGCGGCGGGTCGGCCCGCGCCCCAGATCGCGCCGGATGTGGACGCAACGCCAAAGAGCGGCCGATTTCCAGGTCTTTGTCCGTTGGCCGTGCTGGTGCTCGCCCTGGCGGTTCTCGCGCCGACGGTCGGCGATTTTGGCCTGACCTGGGATGAACCCGCCTATCGCTATAGCCAGATCATGTCGGCCCAGTGGTGGCGGGGCGTGGCCCAGGCGCGAACATGGGGCGAGCTCCAGGAATGGCTCGAGCCCGATACGCTCCTTTATTACTGGCCCTACGGACGTTACGGGATCAATTTTCACCCCCCGCTGGCCGGCCAGTTGAATCTGGCCGCGCACGGTCTGCTTGGCGGCTGGATGAAAGACATCCCCTCGCGGCGGATGGCGACGGTGGTCGAGTTCGCGCTGACGATCACGATCCTGTTTCAGTTCCTGGCGCGGCGGTACGGTGGGTGGGTTGGCTTGACGGCGGCGGGGTCGCTGCTCTTCATGCCGCGGCTTTACGGGCAGGCCCATCTGATCGATACCGACGTCCCCGGCCTCATGCTCTGGGGCGCGACGGCGGTCGCGTTCTGGAAGGGACTCTCCGAATCCCGGGCCAGGCGTTATCGCGTGGCCGTCGGGGTGCTGATGGGGCTTGCGTTCGTCGAAAAGATGGGGGCGGTCGTCGTGTTGCTCCCGTTGCTTTTTTGGCTGGTGGTCGCGCGGCTGCCGCGAAGTCTGGCCTGGAACCAGGCCCGGGGCGCGTGGATCGACGGGCTTTTGACGAGCGGCCTGATGCTCGCGCCGCTGGCGCTCGCGTTTCAGCAGATTCAGATCCTGCAACAACGGCTTCCCCCACCGGACGTCGCCGATCTCTTTCTGTTCAAGCCCCACGCCGACCTGCCGGGGCTCGTGCTAGCGGTCCCTCTTTTGGTCTGGCTGGGGCGGCGCTTGCTGGGGTGGCTCTGGCCCAGGCACGCCGTCTGGGGCGTGGAGCGTCCTGGGCTCGAGACCTGGACGGCGATCCTGGCCTTCGCCCCGGTAGTCGGATGGGTGGGCAACCCGGCCTGGTGGCTTGAAACGCTTCCGCGACTCGCCCATTACTACACGCTGTCGAGCGATCGTTACCACGCGCTGCCGACCATCCAGGTGATCTATCTGGGCCAGATCTATGAGTACAGCCTTCCCTGGCATAGCGTCTGGGTGTTGCTCGGCGTGACCGTGCCGATCGCGACCCTGATCGCGGCCGTGATCGGGCTTGTCTGGGGGCTAGGCCGATCCGGGCGGGATCGGCTGCCGCTCTATTTCCTGGTCCACTTCTTGACGCTGCCCTTGATCCGGGTCTTTCCCACGCCGGCCCACGACGGGGTGCGGTTGTTTTTGCCGATGTTCTTTTTCCTGGCGGCGTTCGCCGGCTGGGGGGCGATCGCGCTCGCGGATCTGGTCGCGCGGTTGGTTCACGCGAGGGCCTGGCCCCGACCTCTGGCGACCGTGCTGGTCGTCGCGCCGGCGGCATTCTCGCTGGCCATGATTCATCCTTATGAATTGTCCTATTACAACCCGCTCGTGGGGGGTCCGCGGGGGGCGTGGGGGCGCGGATTCGAGCTCACTTATTGGTACGATGCCTTTAACCCCAGCGTGCTCGCCGACCTGAACGCCAAGCTCCCTCGCGGCGTCGAGGTCGATTTCTTGAACGACAAGACCAACCCCATCACCTTTCAAGAGCTGCAAACCCTGGGCGCTCTTCGCGGGGATATCGAGCTTGGCCGGCACCGCCGTGAGAGATTCCCCTATGCGTGGCTCCTGGCCCAGGATTCCAAGGCGTCCGCGTTCACGAGGCTGCTGTTCGCGATGACACCCTGGTACGCGAGCCGACCGCGCCAGCTTGCCGGCGCGCGGGTCGCCACGGTCGACGATCCGGTGGCCGTTTCGCGGGCGTGGGCGCTTTCGTGCTTGCTCGACACCGGCGACCATAGCCCGCCACCGCCGCCGGCCGCGCCGTCGTGGGTTCGCGATAACGCGCCTTTCCTGGCGCGGCTCTGGGGCGATGGGATCGAGACCATCCATCGCCTGGCCGTCAATCCGAGGACGCTCGACTGGTCGCGAAACGACCCCCAGGGATTGCTCGAGGCCGCCCAGGCGATCGCCAACTCGCGAACCACCGGTGGCGACCCGCGCCCCCTGGACGCCAAGGGCCAGCGGCTCTTGAACCTGCTCACCGCCGAGGCCGGTCCTCCCAATCCCCAGGTTCGGCACGAGCTGACCGACCAGCTCCTGTCGATTCGGCCGCGCGCGCTTGTCGAGGCCGTCATGATGATCAATGGCCATCGCGACCAGATCGTTCGGGTCATGACCCGCCAGGGCTATACCGACGTGGAACGTGACGAGGGCTTTCTGGACCGGGATTTACCTCGGGCCGAGTGACGCGAGCGGCCGTTGCTCACGATGCTCGCGAGACCGGCTCGGTTCGCGGGGCCTGGGGATCGGCGAGCGCCGTGACCGCTCTCATCGCCGCGGGCACCGAGACCGCGAGCGCCGTCAGATCGACCGCGGACGACGTCCAATACGGGGCACCAGCGCCAATTTTGCCCAGCATCACATTCGCGATGGCATAGCTGATGAGCCGAGCCAGGGTCTGGGCCGAGGAATAAACGCCAAAGACGGCCCCTTGCTCGTCGCGTGGGGTGGTTCGTGAGAGCAAGCCGCCGACGGAAGGTCCAATCAATCCCTGGCCGATCGCCAACAGGCCCATTGATGTGATCAGGAGCGGGGTGTAGGACGTCGCGGCAAGCCCCGCGAAACCGATCGCGGCCAGGCTCAGGCCGGCGAGGATCAGCCTGTGCTCGCCAAACCGCGGCACCAGCCGACGGATGAGCCCCCCCTGGACGACCGCGGACGCGACCCCCATCCCGGAAAAGGCAAACGCCGCCGTCCGTTCGTTCCAGCCCATGCGGCGGTTGAGGAACAGGGCAAAGGTCCCCTCGAAGGCGGCGAAAGCCAGGATACCCAGGAATCCGATCGTGATCAGCCGGCCGACGCCAGGAAGGCCGGCCGTGTCGACAAGGCCGCGCCAGCTCAGCACCCTGGCGTGTTCGCGAGGGGCGGTGGCGCGGTCGCGTGACTCGGGAAGCCGTGCCAGGACCAGGATCCAGGCGGCCGTTGAGAAGCCGGCGGCGACCAGGAAGGGGAGTCTGAGGCGCAGGTCGTAGGCGATGGGAAGCGACAGGATGGCCCCGCCCAGCAGTGGCCCGAGCACGAACCCCATGCCAAAGGCCATCCCCATGAGCCCCAGCCCGCGTGACCGCCCCTCGGGGGGCGTGACGTCGGCGACGTACGCCTGGGCGACCAGGAAATTGCCCCCGGACGCCCCGTCGAGCATCCGTGCCAGGAGCATCACCCAGAAATCATGCGAGAGCCCCAGGATCACGAAAGAAACCGCGGTCCCCGCCTGGCTGTAGACCAACAGCGGCCGACGGCCGTATCGGTCGCTCAGCCGTCCTAGAATGGGACCCGTCACGAGCTGGCAGACGGGATAAGCCGCGAACAAGAGCCCAATCCGCCATTCCTCGAACCCATAATGCTCGGCGAAGGGCCCGAGGAGCGGCATCACGATGCTGAACCCGAGGACATCGACCAGCACGATGACCACGATCATTCCCAGAGGTGTCATCGGCTCAATAAACCCTCTCGTGTCCCGACTCTCGTAATGCGACGGACAGGCCCGGTAGGCTAGGCCATTACACTAAGCAATCCAGGCCGACAAAGGCAACGCAAGCTTGAGTGGCCTGTCCGGGGAATCGCGAGCAAGTCAGGCGATGTCTTGCTCGGTTCCACGGAACGCTAACTTTGGTATATTCGTGAAGTCAACCCGCCTGGAGACCCACGATGACACCGACGCCCGCCGACTGGTCCAGCAACCCTGCTCTCGCGCGTAATCGCCGGCATTTCCTCGCCAGGAGCGGGCTTGGACTTGGAACCGCTGCCTTGGCGTCGCTCCTGGGCGAGCCGGCCGCCGCCGAGCCACGGCCCTCGATCCCTGGCCCGAAGGGCGTGATGCCCGCTTACCACGTCGCTCCTCGGGCGCGGCGGGTGATCTCGCTGTTCATGAGCGGGGGCCCCTCGCAGCTTGATCTATTTGACTACAAGCCCCTTCTCAACCAATACAATGGCCAGGATCTGCCCGACTCGGTCCGGATGGGGCAGCGGCTAACCGGGATGTCGGCGAATCAGGCGGCCCTGCCGATGGCTGGCTCGCTCTTCAAGTTCGCGCGCCATGGCCAATCCGGAGCCTGGGTCAGCGAGCTGCTCCCGCACACGGCCAGGATCGTCGACGATCTCCGCATCATCCGCTCGCTCTACACCGAGGCGATCAACCACGACCCGGCGATCACTTTTTTCCAGACGGGCTCGCAGATCGCCGGCCGGCCGTCGATGGGTGCGTGGCTAAGCTATGGTCTGGGATCGGAAAACGACAATCTGCCGACCTTTTGCGTGATGCTGAGCCAGAAACGCCCTGATCAGCCCCTCTATTCGCGGCTCTGGGGGAATGGTTTTCTGCCCTCGGTCCATCAGGGGGTCCAGTTTCGCGCGGGGGCGGACCCGGTGCTGTTCCTTGACAACCCTCCAGGGGTCACGGTGGCTGGCCGACGGGCGATGCTCGACCGGCTCCGGGAGTTGCACCAGATCGAGTACGAGCGAACTCTGGACCCCGCCATCTCGGCACGGGTCGCCCAGTACGAAATGGCCTACCGAATGCAAACCTCGGTCCCCGAGGCCACCGATCTTTCCAACGAGCCCGACCATATTTACGACCTCTACGGCCCCGACGCTCGCAGGCCCGGGACCTTTGCCGCGAATTGCCTGCTGGCGCGTCGGCTCGCCGAGCGAGGGGTGCGATTCATCCAGCTATATCATCCTGGCTGGGACCATCACGGGGGCTTGCCGGCCGGCATCCGCCAGTTGTGTCGCGAGACCGACCAGGCTTGCGCCGGCCTGGTGACCGACCTCAAGCAGCGGGGGCTCCTGGCCGACACCCTGGTCTTGTGGGGCGGAGAGTTCGGGCGAACCAGTTACAGCCAGGGCAAGCTCACCGCGACCGACTATGGCCGCGACCATCACCCGCGCTGTTTCACGGCCTGGGCGGCGGGGGGTGGGGTCCAGGGAGGGATCGTCCACGGGGCGACCGACGACTTTGGCTACAGCGTGGTCGAGGGGGGCTTGCACGTCCACGATTTCCACGCGACGATCCTTCATCTGCTGGGCGTCGATCACGAGCGACTGACGTTCAAGCATCAGGGGCGGTATTATCGGCTCACCGATGTCGCCGGCAAGGTTGAGCGCAAGCTGATCACTTGAACCGGAAAAGCACCATGAAGAGATCGATGCCACGAGCCCGCGAGCTGGGTCGCATGGCCTTGATCGCGGCGAGCGCTCTTGTGATCCTGGGCGCGACCGGCTTGGTGGGGCTCTCGGTCGTTGGTCGCCTTCCCTGGCGGGCGCACGACGAGCCTCGTCTGGTTCGAGCCAATGTCAGGCTGGCTCCCGACCTCGACATGCTGGGCGAGCTTTCGCCGTCGGCGGTCTACGTGATCAAGACCGGGGCGGGGCTGGTGCTGATCGATTCGGGGCTAGCGGCGGACGCGGCGGGGGTAAGGGAGGCGATGTCGCGGCTTGGCCGTGACTGGGGCCAGATCCGTGGGATTTTCTTGACCCACGCCCATGGCGACCACACGGGAGGGGCGGCCTGGCTAAGCCGAAACGCCGGCGCGACGGTTTACGCGGGGGCGGGGGATGCCGATGTACTCAGGGCCGGAGGCCCGCGCGAGGCGTTTTTCAGCACCTATCACATGCCGGGGGAATCGCCCCATCCCACGCCCGTCGCGGTCGCGCTCAAGGGGGGCGAGACCATCGACCTTGGTGACGCGCGAATGACGGCGATCGCCGCCCCTGGCCACACGCCCGGGAGCATGTGTTACCTGCTCGAGCGCGACGGCAAGCGGATCCTGTTCGCGGGCGACGTGATCATGATGCTCAAGGGCGACGACCACCCCCGCGATGAGCTAGGCAAGCCGCTGGGAACTTACTCAGCCTATCTCTCGCCTCGCTATCGAGGCGACGCGCGGGCGTCGCTGGCGACCCTGCGCCGGCTTCGAGCCCTTCCCGTTCCCGACCTCGTGCTACCTGGGCATCCTCGGGCCGACAATCAACCCCAGGACCCCCGTCTGACCCAAGGTGGCTGGGAGAAACTCCTTGATGCCGGCATTCGCGACATGGAAACCCTGGTCGCCCGCTACGACCAGGAGGGGGCGGATTTCCTGGACGGTGTCCCCAAGGAGCTGCTCCCAGATCTCTATTATCTGGGCGATTTTCACGACCGGGCCGTCTACGCCTTTCGGGTCCGGGATCGGCTGATCCTGATCGACGCGCCGGGAGGTCCCGGGCTGATCCCCTTTCTGGCGAACGGGCTGTCAGCGCTGGGGATCTCCCCGACCGCCCCCGCCGCGGTACTGTTAACCGCGACCGGGGCCGCCGAAACCGCCGGGCTCCCTGAGCTGATCAAGACCCATCACGTCATGGTCGTCGCGCCGGGAGACGCAATCGAGGACCTTCGCCAATCGTTGCCCCCTGGGACCGACTTGACGCGCCCCGAGGAATTCCCAACCGAGCGTTTCCTTCCCCTGAAGGCCATCTCGCTCCGGGGCCGCGGATCGCCCGCGCTGGCCTATTCCATCACCTGGGCGGGCAAGTCGGTACTCTGTTCCGGGTTGATCCCCGTCAAGATCAGCCCCGAATCCACCGAGTGGCTGGCTCGCGACCTGTCAGGCTCGCGCGACCACTTTCGCGATTACCTCGCCTCGATCCAGTCCTTGAATGGCCAGCATCCCGACCTCTGGCTGCCGGCGACCGCCATCCACGGCCAGAATGCCAATCTCCACGATCACGAGTGGCTTCGAACCCTGGAAGACAACCTGACCGTGCTCATGAGGTTGATCTCGGCCAGGCGCTGATGCGTCTCGTTGAGAGGCTCCCGTCGCGGTTGAGGAAATTCGCGAAAAGAATCGGGCCCAGGGGGGGCGGAAGATCGCCTATCCTCTAAAGACTTCCTTGACCAGATGCCATGGGCATCGTGGACTGGGTCCGCGTGGGGGTGATGTGCGCGGCCGCGTTCGCCGTCCGTGAAAACTCCCCTGGAATCATGATTCGCTGGCGGCCAAACCGAGCCGATCCAGGGGATCGCGGTACGCGCGGCGGAGCGGTTTCACACGATTCGATGGAGGCTGGAAGGTGATGCGAGTCGTGATCCGCGTGGGCCTGATTACGGTCGTGTGCCTGACGGTCGCGGGATCCGCCGTGTACCTGATCGTCCGCGGGAGCGGGACGAACGGGTCTTTATCGCGACTGGCTCGGAGGGGGGTTCCGAATGCCAATCGGCCGGCATCAAGGGACGAATCGGTGGCGGCGACGTTTGACGTGATCCTCGACAAATTCGAGGATGGCGGCTATGAGGAGGCGATTCGGTTCATGCCGGCCCCGCGTGATCCGAGCTCGTTGCAAGAGCTGCGCGAGTCGGTTCGCGGCCGAGCCCGGCGCGGTCTGGCGGAGCTTCGCGGGCGATACGACGCCCTGGGCGATCCTGCTGGCGAGACGACCGAAAAAGCCCGCGAGCGAATCGTGCTCGAGCAGCGGATTGGCTTTCTTCAGATGTACGAGGGACGTTTTCGGGAGGCTGGTTCCTGGCTTGAGAAGGCTCTCGGGCACGCGCGCGGGGATACCAGCCTGGAGGGCGCTCGTCGCCGGCTCACCGCCGTGCTGGGAATCATCGCCATGCGTCGGGGCGAGATCGACAATTGCCTTGAATGCACCGGGGCGTCGACCTGCATTTTCCCCATCGCCGCCGAGGCCGTCCACCGCAAGCAAGAGGGCTCGCGCGACGCGATGCGCTGGTTTGGCGAATACCTGAACCAGTGGCCTCGCGACCTCAGGGTCGTCTGGCTCATGAACATCGCCGCCATGACGCTGGGCGAATATCCCGGCTCGATCCCCGCCGAATACCGCCTGGCCGAGATGGTGTTTCGCCCGGAAGACGTAATCGGCCGATTCACCAACGTGGCCGTTCCCGCCGGCCTCACCAGCCGCGGCCCCAACCTGGCCGGCGGCAGTGTCTTTGACGACTTCAACGGCGACGGTCGCCCCGACCTCTTCACCACTTCCCTCGACGCCGACCTGGGCGCGTCCCTGTTTCTCAATCAAGGGGATGGGCGATTCGAGGACTATTCGGCCTCGGCCGGGCTTGGCGACCAGGTCTATGTGCTCAACCTCGCCCGGGCCGATTACGACAACGATGGCGACCTGGATCTGCTCCTGCTTCGTGGCGGCTGGGAAAAGCCCCTTCGGATGTCGCTGTTGCGCAACCGCGGCGACGGCTCGTTCGATGATGTCACGGCGGCCGCCGCCTTGATCGAACCGATCGCGTCCGAATCGGCGGCCTGGGGCGATTACGATAACGACGGACGACTCGACCTGTACGTCTGCGGCGAATTCCTCCCGCCCGGCGGCAAGACAGGCTCGGTCACCGGCGACCCCCGCAACCACTCGCGGCTTTATCACAACCAGGGCGACGGCACCTTCCGGAACGTCGCCGCCCAGGCGGGCGTCGAAAACCTGCGATGCGGAAAAGGCTCCGCTTGGGGCGACTACGACGACGACGGCCGGCTCGATCTCTTTGTCTCCAACATGGGCCAGCCCTGCCGGCTGTATCACAACCAGGGGGACGGCACATTCAAGGACGTCGCGACCGAGGCCGGAACCCCAGGCGCGGAGATGAGCTTTGCCTGCTGGTTCTGGGACTACGACAACGACGGTCTCCTTGACCTCTACGTCAATGACTACCGCGCCCGCGTCGCCGAGGTGCTCCTGGGCGCTCTCAAGATCAAGCTCGACGGCGCCAGCCGGCCCCGACTCTATAAAAACCTGGGTTCAGGGCAATTCCGCGAGGTCGCCGGCGAGGTCGGTCTGGACCGGCCGATGGCCCCGATGGGGGCCAATTTTGGCGACCTCGACAACGACGGGTACCTCGACATCTATCTCGGAACCGGCGACATGTCCTACGAGGGGCTCGATGTGAATTTGTTGTTCAGAAACGTCGAGGGGGTGAGCTTCGCCGATGTGACCACCTCGGCTGGCGTTGGCCACCTTCAAAAAGGCCACGGCGTTTCGTTCGCCGACTTCGACGACGACGGCGACCTCGATCTCTTCGTGGAACTCGGAGGCGCGACTCCGGGCGACCAGGCCTATAACGCCCTGTTCCGCAACCCCGGCGGCGGCCGACGTTGGCTCAACGTCAAGCTCGTCGGTACCAAGACCAATCGGTCGGCCCTTGGCGCTCGCATTCGGGCGGATCTCGTGTCGCCTGACGGAAAGAAACGCTCGATCTTTCGCACCATCGGCAATAACGGGAGCTTTGGCGGCAACCCGCTGGTCGAGCACCTGGGCCTGCTTGATTCCGACAAGGTCGCCTTGCTCACGATCACATGGCCCACGAGCCGGCAAACACAGACCTTTCACGAGATCCCCGCCGACCGCTCGATCGTGATCACCGAGGGCCAGCCCGGTTACCAGACGAGACCCCCCACGCCCAAGGCCACGACCTCCCACCACGTGACCAGGTGATCGTGAGCGGGATCACTCCGACTCGCGCCAGTGGATGGTCGAATTGGGCTTGAGATTGGACCGGGCCTCAACATGCCCGGAGGGCCATCGCACCTCGACCTGATCGATCACGGCGGCGTCACCGAGCCCGAAATGAAGCCTGCGATCGCTCGCCGAGAGGTAACCCCCACCCCCCACGATCGATCGCAAGAGCCTCCGCGCGCCCAGATGGACCGTCGCCTGGGCACCCACGGCGTCGCGATTCGGCCCCCGTCCCTCGAGATCGATGACCAGAAACCCCCCCTTTCCTGGCGATTCGTTCCAGAGGATGACACTGCGAGAGTGGTGGTGGGTGACGACCAGGTCCAGGTCGCCATCACCGTCGAGATCCCCCGCGGCCAACCCCCTCCCCATCTGAAGCGCCTGAAAATACGGACCCGCCCCCGATGTTACGTTCACGAACCGGCCACTCTCGCCCCCTTTCCAGAGGATGGGAGGGTTCTCATAGGGATAACGCTGCGAAGGCTCACGGCGAATGTGACCATTGGTCTCGACCAGGTCGAGCCGCCCATCCTGGTCGAAATCGGCCAGGACGATCCCCCATCCCGTCAGGGGCCGACTCTCGATCGCGAGCCCGGCCTCGTTCGTTTGATCCTGGTAAAAGAGCCCCCCCTGAGAGTCGCGAAACGCGCGCCAAAGGGTGGTGTGCTCGCCGAAGAAATGGCTGATGGCGACGTCCTCGAGGCCGTCGCCATCGGTGTCTCCCAGGGCGATGCCCATGTTGGCCTCGGCCTGGCCCTGGCCGTTGACCGCCAGCCCCAGGCGATCGGCGACGTCCTCGAAGGTTCCGTCCCCCCGGTTTCTCCAGAGGGCATTGCTCTGGGCGTCGTTGGCGACGAACCAGTCGATCCGTCCGTCACCATCGAAATCACGCGCGATCGCCCCCATGCCCCGACCCGATCCCGCGACCCCAGCGCTTGCGGTGACATCGCGGAAATGGCCCTGACCCTCATTGCGAAACAGGACGTCCGGGAGCCCAGGAAAATCCTGCGGCAGCCCATAATCGGCCGCACCGGTCGTCGGAACACGGCGAAAGGGGGTCTGGGCGGGGTCGAATTGGAGATAATTGGCCACGTAGAGATCGAGATCGCCGTCGCCATCGTCATCCGCGAAGGCCGCTCCCAGGCTCCAACTCCCAACGGCGACGCCGGCGTCGTCAGTGACATCGACAAAACGCCCCAACTTCCGGTCGTTACGCCAGAGTGTGTTGCGGCCATAGCGCGTGACGTAGACGTCGGGATCGCCGTCGCCATCGTAATCCGCCACGCAGACCCCCTGACCATAGCCCTTGGCCGCGAGCCCGACCCGAGCGGAAACGTCCTCGAAGCCCCCCTCGCCGCGATTCCTGAGCAGGACATCCGATCCCTCACGAGCACCCGAGCGAAGCGAACCCCCTTGGGTCAAAAACAGATCCAGGCGTCCATCCCCATCAAAATCCAGGAGCCCGACACCCCCACCGGTCACCTCCACGGGCCAGGCCGAGCCGGTCGCCCCCCGGTCGTATTCAAAGGAAAGATCCTGGGCTCGAAACACGATCGAGGGTTTTCGAAGCACGTCGGTCGCGATTTTTTTTTCTTCGCGCGGCGATCCCGAACAGCCCCAGACGACCACGAGCAATCCCAATCCCCCGATCACGACCCTAATCCACCACGACCGACCTCCGTGGATGCGCGACACAAGTCATCTCCCATACGAATCAATTCATGGACCCCTAATTCCGAAGGGATTCGTGGTCCAGTGCTGGTCTAACCTTTCGAATTCTAGTGACTTAGCATATCCCGTATCCATCCCTCACCGGGGGATCCAGTTCATACAAGGACTTGATCTCAACAAGCTTAACAGGTTGTCACATCTGTTTGTTAGAAATCGGTCTGCCCGGAATCCGAGCGGCTAGCGATCGCGCGGGCTTGCATCCTCGATTTCACGGGTTGTTGGAAATCCGAAACACCGAATCAATTAGAACTTGACAAGTCGGGGAAAAACACGTTGACACTCGCCGCCATTGGTGAATAGTCTACGTTGGCTTTCTTCATTTTTCGCAAACGTGCTTGCTGGGTCGTGAAGATTGGAAAGGTCCCCTGGCCTTGGGGGCGTGCGAATCGCGTTCGATTTCGAGTTGAGCCATGGTTTGATCATGGCGATTTGAAATGGAATCGATGCCACCAGGGTTACCGAATCTTTCCGAGCAATGACGGTCGGGTTCGCGCCTCGCGCCGACCCTGTGCGTTCGTGCGGATTGGCGTTTTGTAGCGGCCGCTTTTGTTTGGCGATGGCGTCTTGCGGCGATTCTCGGAGGAGCACGCGGTCCCGGACGTCGTCGCGTCCTGGGATAACCTAATTTCGTTGGCCGCGCATCTAGATAGGAGTAGGACCGGTGAAATCATTGACGCGAAGAGAGGTCGTGGGCCTGCTGGGCTTGGCCGCGCTGGCGACCGTGGGTTGTGCCCCTGACAACGAAGGCGAAGCCGAGCTGGCGCGAAAGTCCGCCGGCGATCCTGGGAAGGCGAATCCGAATAGTAAGACCGTCGCCCCCCCGCCGGTGCCAAAGTCCC
>JAKBAP010000584.1 GCA_021808995.1 Planctomycetota bacterium
CCCAAGGCGAAAATCGTCGTCTACTTCGCCCCCAATACCGACGCCGGTTTTCTCGACGCCGTCAGCCAGGCGGTTCACGACGCGGTCAATAAGCCCTCGGTCATCTCCATCAGTTGGGGTGGGCCAGAGAGCAACTGGGCGGGCCAGGCGGTCAGCCAGTTCAACATGGCCTTTCAAGACGCCGAGGCGATGGGCGTGACGGTCTGCGTGGCCGCCGGCGACAGTGGCTCGAGCGACGGCGTCCAGGACGGGCTGGCGCACGTCGATTTCCCAGCCTCAAGCCCCAATGTGCTGGCCTGCGGCGGGACCGAACTCTTCGCCTCAAACTCGGCCATCATGGGCGAGGTCGTCTGGAACGAGCCCTCGGGAGGCGCGACCGGCGGCGGCGTCAGCGACCTGTTTCCCTTGCCCAGTTATCAATCCGCCGTCGGGGTCCCCCCCTCGGCCAACCCCGGCGGCAGGATCGGCCGGGGCGTCCCCGATGTCGCGGCCAACGCCGACCCCAACACGGGCTATGTCGTCTTGATCGACGGACAATCCACCGTCGCCGGCGGCACCAGCGCGGTCGCCCCGCTCTGGGCCGGCTTGGTCGCGCTCCTCAACCAGGCCCTCGGTCGACCTGTCGGGTTCTTGAACCCCACGATCTATCAATCGAGCGTGAGCGGCTCGGCGTTTCGCGACATCACCAGCGGAAACAATGGCGCTTACTCGGCGGGGCCAGGCTGGGACGCATGCTCGGGGCTCGGCGTCGCCATCGGCGCGAAGCTCCTCAAGGCCCTAGGCGGCTGAGGCCAACGAAATCGCGGCGAGACCGGGCGGGTCGTTTCGCCTCCCCCGTTCTCGCCGCGTGATCTCTCTCAACCCCTGAGATGGGTCGACCGGAAATTGACGGTTCCCGTATTGTCGTCAACCGTGATCACGGTCACACGGTGCGAGCTTCCCTCGGCGACCAACGCGAATGCGCCCCCCTGGGCCGGATCAAGCGAAAGCTGGCCAACAAACTGCCCCTGGGGCGTGAACTCGATCAATTCGCTCGGGAAGCTGGGATTCCCATTCACCGCGTCGCCATTCGTGGTGAGCAGGTCGCCATTGGGGGCGATCACCAATCCAATCGGTCCCCGCAGATGGGCCGGATCCTGATAGACGATCGCGCCTGTCCCATTGTCGAGTCGAGTCCGGCTCGCATGCTTGATGGCGTAGATCGCGTTATCATTGGAAGAAGCCACATAGATCGTGTCGGTATGGGCGTTGTAGGCGACACCGGCGGGCCCCAGCACCAGAGCCGCCGCGTTCGGCGCGACCGAATAGCCCGAGGCGATCTGGATCATGCTGACCACGTCGATCCCCTCATGGCCGCGATGGTGGGTGATCTTCACGTCGATCCGCGTGACCGTCCCACTCAAGACGTTGGCCACGAAGAGCTGGGCCGTGTCGCCATGGTCATTCACCGCCATTCCCCACGGTCCGTCAAGCAGCTTGGGATCGCTGATCGTCTTGACCACATTGCCATTCTTGTCGATGAATTGGAGGGAACCGGCCCCAATGGTGCCAAAGGTCCCGTCGGTCGTCGGGACATTGCCCGCGACTACGAATCCGCTCCTCAGCACGCCAAACGCCAAGGTCAGCCCGGGTGCCTGGGAATTGAAAAAGACCGTCGCCGGCCCGGTCGTTGGCTGTCCTGGAGTGATCTTCACGATCGTCGTGCCGGTGCCTTGAAGGTTGCTGTTGCTGTTGTAATTGGCGGCCAACAGGTCTCCCGCGTTGATCATCCCCCCCTTGGGAAAACCTTTCGGCACGATCGCGAGGCCATAGGGATTGCCGTCCCCGTTCGCTGGCACGGCCGTGTAGGAAAGTGTTGGAGTGGCAGGGAGATTCGGCACGATAGGCGGTGCCACGTGTCCCCGCCGCGAGTGCGCCGGATGACGCAATTCGACGGGATGACGAAGGCCGAGATGAATGACGTCGGGGAGCGCCGCATTCAAGAGCGCGCGATCCTCGAGACTCAGTACCGATGGACGAAAACTCCGACAACGACTCTGACGATTGCGATACATGAGGTGTACTCTCCGTGATCCGAGTGAGGAATCGTAGATCATTTTGCTCCGGAAATTCTCGCGCTCGCAGTGTCACTCAGAGCGACGTTCACCGCGGAGATGGCGTGGAACGATCACCGACAGGTCGCGGGACCCGCCAAGAATCGATCTTGCCCGATCGAATGGCACGAGATTGGATAGTGTAGGCAGGGATTGAGAGGCGGGTAGCCACTTCTTCGCGAGGCGTCGTATTTATTTCCTCGCTAGACAAAACCCGTCCACCGGCCTCGCGAACCTCAGCATTTGGTTCTTCGGGATCTGGCCCGCGCGCAACGCCGGCCCGAGTTGATGCTCGGGCCGGCAATTTCTCGAATGCATGGCGCGATCGATCAGAGCTGGAAGTTGAAGAGCTTGTTCCACCACCTGAGGAGCCACCAGGCGAGGGTGTGGGTTCCGCCGTCGATCTTCGCGAACCCCCTGAGCCCAGGCTGAAGCGTGAGGTCGGGGTTATCGA
>JAKBAP010000117.1 GCA_021808995.1 Planctomycetota bacterium
CGTGGGAACAGGTGTTTTACGGTGAATTCGATGGCAAGCGGCCCAAGCGGGTGCTCGTGAAAATCATCGGGGAGTAGGCGGGGGATCGGGATCGACTGGCCTGGTCGCGTTTTTCTCGCGGACCTCGCGGCCTTCGATCAAGAGCGCCAGCCGCCGGGCGACGACGCCTGCCCAGACCGAAGCTCCGGCCACGGAAAAATGGCCGTCGCCGATCCGGCCGTTGAAAAGCGGGCTCCCCGTGAGGACGTCGCCGGCGCGGGCGGTCGCGATCACGGCGGCGAGCTGGGCGTTCGCGAACTCGGGGGCGGGGTCGAGATAATCAGGCCCGATCCCATTCAATCGATTGGCCGCCATCCCCGGATAATTGCCCGCGCGTAACTGGCCCTCGATCTGATTCACCCAGGGGGCGGGCACGACCAGGCAGATGATCCGCCTGGCGAAGCAGTAAGATCGAATCTCGTCCAGCCAGTATGCCGACTCGTCCCAGTCCCCGCGCCCCTCGAGGGCCTCGAGCAGGTCGCCGAAATCGTTCCCGAAAATGCTCACGACCACGAAGCTCGGGGGGAATCGCTCGGCGAAGGCGCGGAGCGTGTAGTAGTATTGCTCGGGCGAATAGCCCAGGCAACCGGTGTTGAGGATCTCGACCGGCGTGTCTAGCCTCGCGGCCAGGGCTCGCTTGAGCTGTTCGGTCGGGGTGTTGGCGTCGTCGACGAAAAGCCCTTGCATATAAGAATCACCAAGGACGATTCCCTTGCGCTCGACCGACGGGTCAGGTTCGGGGCCGCGGAGGCCCCACGAATTGGTGGTCTGTTCCGAGCCGGCGACGATCTGGGCCCCCGTCCCTTTCAAGAGGTCCGCGACCAGGGGCGTGTCGATGACCTGAAAAAACGCCTTGACCTCGCCTTTCATGGGGAACTCGCGGATCCAGATCGAGCGGGTGTTGGGGCGAAACCGATAGGATCGGCCGGTGTCGTCGCGCTCGAAAATCGTCGCGGGCAGGAGGACCGTCTTGTTGAAATTGCCCCAGCGAACGAGGGCGTGGTCGGGGTCGAGGCCGGCGTATTCAAGGACGCGTTTGAGGTTCGTGGTGTATTCACCATACGCGGCCGCGTGCTTGCGCGTGGCTTGCTGGACGTCAAACACTCGTTTTCGCGTCCAATCGGCGGCGATGGCCGCGCGGTCCGGGGGAAGGCCAAGGGACTTTCGAGCGTAGGCTCGGGCCCAGGATATCGCGGATGCGGCCAGATACCGCCCCGGCGCTGTCCCGGCGACGATGAACATGATCACGCACCCGGTCACGACCAGGATCGCCCGCTTGAACGCGCGTTCGAATCGCCTGGCGCGGGCGCGAAAGGGAAGCACCCCCTGGGTCGTCCGCGGACGCGCCAGGTGGGCGATTCGCGGGTTTCGTCTGGAAGGAAAGCGGAGCGGCAAGTAATGGCCTCGGCTGGGATGCTCAGTGAACGTTTTGACGAAACGCCTGCTCACGATCAAGCATGAGCACAATTCGCTTGCCGACCGACTCGGCCCAGACCCGTGCCCCCTCCGGCGAGAAATGGCCATCGTTGATCGGGTCGTTGAAAAGAGGGCAGCCGTAGGGTCGGTGGCCGGTTCGCCCTCAATCGGTCACGAGCTCGAGATGGGCATTGATGAAGTCGTCGCAGGGGTCCAGGAACGAAATACTCGAGAGGTCGACCACGTTGGTGATCTGTCCAGGGTAAAAGCCCGCCTTGCGGTGCCCGAGCATGCCCGACTCGAATGGGGCGGCCACCACCAACAACGGGATCTGATGCGTCCGGCAATACTCGGCCGTCTGATCCATCCAGTATTTCCCCTCGCCCCAATCCCCTTTTCCTTGCACGACCTCGAAGGCATCCCCAAAATCGTTGGCGAAGATGCTCTCGACAATGAAACTCGGGTGAAATCGATCGGCGAAGGCCAGGAGCGAGGCATGGTATTGCTCGGGCGAGTAGCCCAAACACCCGGTATTCAGTACCGAGGTCTTGACATGATAATGTTCTTCGAGATAGCGATGCAAGCATTCCGGCGGCGCGTGGTCGTCATCAACGAACATGCCCTGCATGAACGAGTCGCCGAGCACGATGCCGCGCAGGGGGGCCTTGGGGTCGGGCTCGGGTCCGCGCAGGCCCCAGGAATTGGTCGATTGCCGAGAGGTCTCGACGGGAATGCCCGTGGTCCCATGGAGCGCCTCGGCCAGTCCGGGTCCGTCGGGAACTTGAAAAAACATGAGCACGCCGCTCTTGAGCGTCAGTTGTCGGAGCCAGATCGAGTGGGTGTTGGGCTTGAATCGATAGGATCGCCCGGTATCGTCGGGCTCGAAGATCGTGGCTGGCAAGAGGAGGGTGCGGTCATAGTTTCCCCAGCGGAGGATTCCCCTCCCTGGCTCGAGGCCGGCGTAGCGGATGAGCCGCTGATAATCGGGCGAGATCTCGGCGTACATTTGCTCGTGGGCGCGACGGGACTCGGCGATGCCTTGCTCGCGGAAGCGTTTCCAGGCGGCGTCGGTTTCCTCGCGCGGGGTGGGGAGCGAGAGAATCTCGCGCGCGACCAGGCGTGCCTCGTCGGGGATACCCGCGGCGACGTAGCGACCCCGGGGCGTGAGGCCAAGGCAAAGCGCGATCGCCGCGACCGTCGCGACCAGGATCGACCATTTGAACCCGCGTTCCCGGCGCTCGCGCTTGGTGACGAAATCGAAGACGGTCTGCCTGAGCGCGGGGGGTCGTGAAAGACTGAGAAAACGTCGCCAGAACGAGCGTTTCATACGGACCTCGACCGAGGAGAGGGATCATGAGCATCGGATTCATTTTCCGTCTTCGCTCCCGTGGGATCAAGCGGCCAGGGCCCGAAGACCTGACTCGCGGCGGGTTGCTATGATGTTCCCGGGTCGTGGCGGACATCATGGAAACCCTGGCGGCCCTGGAGGTCGATCATCATGTTCGAGGAAGTCTTTCGTGCATTGGGGCTAGCCGAGCTCAATTCCGGGGTCGCGGGCGTGGAGGGGGATATCGCGACCGGCGAGCCGGCTTCGCGCTCGATCAACCCGGCGACCGAGGAGCCTCTGCCCGCGGTTCGGGAAGCCTCGTTCGCGGACTACGACCGCGTGGTCGACCGGGCCGTCGCGGCCTTCGAGCGATGGCGAACCACCCCTGCCCCCGCCCGCGGCGAGGTCGTCCGCCGGATTGGCGAAACGCTTCGTGCCCGGAAGGCCGAGCTCGGCCTGTTGGTTACCCTCGAAACGGGTAAGATCCGCTCGGAAGGGGAGGGTGAAGTCCAAGAAATGATCGACATGTGCGACTTTGCCGTCGGGTTGTCGCGCCAGCTTCATGGGCTCACGATCGCCAGTGAGCGACCGCGGCACCGCATGATCGAGCAATGGCAGCCGCTGGGTCCGATTGGGGTGATCTCGGCCTTTAATTTCCCGGTCGCGGTCTGGGCGTGGAACGCGATCATCGCGGCCGTCTGCGGTGATACGATCGTCTGGAAGCCGTCACCGCGAACTCCCTTGACCGCGATCGCCGTCGCGGGGATCGTCCAATCCATCGCGCGTGAAAACGGGTGCGAGGGGGTGTTTAACCTCGTGGTCGGCGGCGTCGACCTAGGCGAGCGGATGATTGCCGATCCGCGATTGCCCTTGATCTCGGCGACGGGAAGCTGCGCGATGGGCCGGCGCGTCGGGGAGGTGGTGGCCCGCCGGCTGGGGCGGTCGTTGCTCGAGCTCGGGGGCAATAACGCGATCATCATCACGCCGAGCGCCTCGCTCGATCTCGCGATCCGCGCCACCGCCTTCGCCGCGGTCGGCACCGCCGGCCAGCGCTGCACGACCGCGAGACGGCTGATCGTGCATGACACCCTTCACGACCAGGTTATCGAGCGGCTCGCCGCCGTTTATCAGCGGCTCCCAATCGGCGATCCCTGGGATCCCGGCACGCTTATCGGCCCCTTGATCAGCCAGCACGCGGTCGAGACGATGCGATCCGCGCTCGAGGCGGCCAAGAACCAGGGGGCGGAGGTCGTCGTGGGGGGGGGACGGCTCGATCGCCCTGGTTATTTCGTCACGCCGGCGCTTGTCAGGGCTCGCCCGGAAATGCCGATCGTGGCGGTCGAAACGTTCGCGCCGATTCTTTATGTGATGAAATATGCCGATCTTGACGAGGCAATCGCGATTCAAAACGGGGTCGAGCAGGGCCTGACCTCCGCGATCTTCACCAACGACCTGCGCGAGGCCGAGCGGTTCCTGTCGGCGACCGGTTCGGATTGTGGGATCGCGAATGTCAACATCGGGACCTCGGGGGCCGAGATCGGCGGCGCGTTCGGGGGTGAAAAGGCGACCGGCGGCGGGCGCGAGGCGGGCTCGGACTCCTGGAAAGCCTACATGCGAAGGCAAACCTGCACGATCAACCACGGCGATCAACCGCCGCTCGCCCAGGGAGTGCGGTTCGATATCAGCGAGGGCTGAACGAGCCTCGAAGACCGCCCGCCTCACGCGCGAGCGCGGCCACGCGATCGGGGTCAATGGATCTCGTTCGCCGGCCGTGGTGGCAGGCCGCGCCTCGGACCGCGATGATATCGGGATCGAGGTCCGCCGCCCGATTGAGCGAACCCAGGGCAAGCCCCCCCGCGGCCGCGACAAAACGACCCCCGAGATAAAGCTCCGCGAGTAGGCACAGGTCGGCATGATAGACGGCGGGACGCGATTTGTCCCATGTGTCGAAGAGGCAGCCTTTGCATTCGGGTATGCCCGCCAGCTCGGCAAGGATGGCGGGTGGATCCGGAGCGCGCGCGGCCTGCCAGTCGGTGTAGACGACGGCGACCCAGGCGGCGGCCGGCGCGAGCCCCTGGATTTCCGCGCGTGCCTTTCGCCAGCGCTCGCGCCAGCCCGGACCGGCCTCGGAGAGCCCCAGCTTCAGATAGGTGACCGAGGGCCATGGCTCGATTGAGAGCTTGCTTGCCTCGGCGAGTCTGGATTCGAACTCGGGCAGTTCGCCCAGCGCGAATGACAGGGGGATCGATGTCGGGACCACGGCCCGGACGGCCATCCAGGTCGCGAAGTCCGCGCGGCCGAGGGGACCTCGCGCCGGCTCCTTGACATCGATCAAGCCCGCGCCTCCGGTCAGCGCGGCCTGGGCCTCGTCCGCGTCTCGGACACTCACGAGCAAGCGCGCCATGGTCGTAGGCTCGGCTTAGTCGGCGGTTTCGGGATTGGCCGCGATCGGAGCGCGGGCGAAGCTACGCTCGATCACGGAGCCGAGCCCAAAAAGAACCGCCGTGCCGACCAGGTCGGCGACGATCGTGCGGCCGAAAAAGGGGATGCCCGCGACATAACAAGCCGTCAGGCCGGTAAGACTCAGAGGATACAAGAGCCCCTCGGCCCAGGTGGCCAGGTTGCTCACGATGAAAAACAGCGTGGACGCGGCGAGCGAGAGGACGGGCAGCCAATACAGCCCGCGCGGGCTCCTTGCCGTCGATCCGATGATGGTGGTGACCGCGTAGGTCGCGTAGATGGCCAGTCTGGGGAGCTCAAGCCATGGCCGCGAGCGATTGCCGTCGAGCAATACGTCGGTGATCACCATGGCCACGACGGGAATGAGCCAGGCGTGGCTCTTGGGAAGCCGCGAGCCCGCGTATAATGCGATGGCACCGACCGGGGCGAGGTTCCAGAGGTGATAGGTGCTCGAGACCATTCGAGCAATCACGGCGAGCGTGGCGAGGAGCAGGGCGGTGATCATGGACCGGGCCTCGGAAAAACGAGTTCTGTTGCGATTGATACTCTAGCCGTTCGATCCTGGACGATCAACACGAACGGCGCACCTGGCTGACCCGTGCCGTGATCCGCGGCGTGAAACGCGAAGTTCCCGGCGATACCGGCCGATTGAGAGCATGAGGCCGACTTGGTCCGCGCCTCCGATGTCTTTCCTGGCGGCGACAATGACGCGAATGCATCGATTCAAAGCCTGGGTGTTCGTCGGCCTGCTCATGATGGGCTGCGCCGAGGAAGAGGTTCGCGAGCCCGCCCTGGAGGACGTCCAGGGCTATATTCCCGGTCGAGTCTATGACAAACCCGCGACGACAGCCCGTCGTGTGCCGCCGGCCCGCCAGACCGAGCCGACCGCCGGCGAGCGTCTGGTCGGTTGGGACGAGGGAGATGATCCTGTCGATCTCGGCGAACCCGTCGATCCCGCCGATCGGGTCGGTCCCGCCGATCGGGTCGAGCGGCCGGTTGGCGACGATCCTCCGGCCCACCGCGACCGGATGGTCGAGCCCGTCGACGAGACCGGGCTCGAGGATCGGGTCCTGGACGAGCACAATCGCCTTCGCATCGAGGCCAAGCTCCCCCGGCTCGAGCCGAGCCGAAAGCTCCAGGAAGCCGCTCGTCGGCACGCGCTCGACATGGCCAAGAACCAGGTGATGACCCACGACGGTAGCGACGGCACGACTCCCTTCGATCGCATGAAGGCGGCTGGTTACAACTTTCGCCGGGCGGGTGAAAACGTCGCCGTCGGCCGTTTCGGCGTCGATCGCCTGATGAAGGGGTGGATGGACAGCCCGCACCATAAAGAGAACATCCTCGGATCTTTTTCGCAGGTCGGCGTGGCTTACGCGACCGGCGCCGACGGCAAACGCTATTGGTGCGTTACCTTCGGATTTCCCAAGCGGCGATAATTCACGGACCGGGCCTGGGGTTGGGGTATCTTTACATGACGGCCTGGGCGTTCATGTCCGGGGTCCGTCTGTTCCCAGGGATCATGGGGGAAGGTGGACGACAATGCGTGGAAAGCGTGGATACACCCTGACGTTGGCGGCGGCCTTGGCGGTGGGAAGCGTGGGCTGCCAGAGTTACCAATCGCGGCGTCCGGTCCTTTCGACCGAGCCACCGATGGCCGCGGAGGGGGACCCCGCCGGTGTTTCGACCGCGCCACGAACGGTTGGCTTTACCGACCGCCATCCCCTCTTTTACAAGCCCCGTGAATACTGGGACACCTCGGGCAACAACACCGTCGTGAAGGCCGCCGCCGCGACCTTCGTCGGCGTCCCCGCCGGCATCCTGGGCGAGGTGCGCCAGATCTTCGTCGGAATGCCCCCTTCGCCCCGGTATTGAACCAGAAAACGCGGGTTAGAGGTTTCGGAGATGAGCCATCCTCCAGCCCGGCCGATGGTTTATCACATCACCCACGGTCGGAATCTAGCGGGGATCGCGGCCGAGGGGTGTCTCTGGTCGGACGCGGAGATAATCAACCGTGGTGGTCCACGGATCTCCATTGGGATCTCGGAAATCAAGCGACGCCGTCTTGAGGAGCTCGCCGTCGCCTGCCATCCCGGTACTAGGGTCGGGCAATACGTTCCCTTCTATTTCTGCCCTCGCTCGATCATGCTATATCTTCTGCACAAGGGCAATCATCCGGGGCTCCCTTTCGCGGAGGGCCAGCGGAGCGTGATCCACCTCGAGGCCGATCTTCATGAGGTCGTGGCTTGGGCTGACAGCCAGGGGAAACCCTGGGCATTCACTGACCGAAACGCGGGCTCAGGCTACTTTCAATCGTTTCGAAATGTGGTTCAGCTTGACCAACTTGACTGGGGTCATATCATGGGGGTCGACTTCCGTGATCCCGTCGTTAAGGAGGCCAAGCAAGCTGAGTTCCTGGTCTACCAGTCGTTCCCTTGGCCACTCGTCAGGAGGATCGGCGTCTTGAACGAGAAGATCGCCGAGCGCGTCCGTGAAATCGTTTCCGAGGTCGATCATCGTCCCGATGTGCAAGCGCGCGCCGATTGGTATTATTAATCATACTGATCGCGATTCTAGGGACGACCATACATGATCCACATCGTCCGCGGCGACATCTTGAGGCAGGACTCGGACGCGCTTGTGAACACCGTGAATTGCGTTGGCGTGATGGGCCGAGGGATCGCTCTCCAGTTCCGTCGTGCCTTTGAAGAGAATTACGAGGCATATCGCGAAGCCGCCAAAAACAATGCGATCCGCCCCGGCCGGATGTTCGTCTTTGAGAGGACCGGCCTGGAACGGCCTCGTTGGATCGTCAACTTTCCCACGAAGCGTCATTGGAAGGCGAACAGCCGAATTGAAGACATCGAGAGCGGCTTGACGGATCTTATCCGGGTAATTCAGGAACGTGGTATCCGCTCCATCTCCATCCCGCCGTTAGGCTGTGGTCTGGGTGGTCTGGATTGGGTTAAGGTCCGACCCTTGATCGAGTCAGCCCTCTCCGCGCTCTCGGAGGTGGAGGTCTACCTCTTCGAACCCCGCAAGGCCCCGGCCCCCAAGTCCATGGTCAACCGGACCCGACGACCAAGGATGACGCCTGCCCGCGCTGCCGTCTTGGGACTGATGCGAAACTATCTCGCCGGTGTCATGGACGTGGGAATCTCCCTCCTAGAGCTACACAAACTCACTTACTTTCTCCAGGTCTCGGGCGAGCCGCTAAGACTCAGATTCAAGGCGGCCCGATACGGCCCCTACGCCGAGAATCTTCGACACGTCCTCCGCGACATGGAGAGCCACTACATCCACGGTGTTGGCGATGGCGGTGACAGCCCCGGGATTGCGATTGAGCTTGCCGAGGGCGCCGGAGAGGAAGGGCAAACCTTTCTCCAACGCCACTCGCAAGCCCTCGGGCGATTCGCAAGAGTGAGCCGGCTTATCCAGGGGTTTGAATCGCCGATCGGGCTAGAGCTTCTCGCAACGGTCCATTGGGTGGCTGATCAACAAGATGCCCGAACCCTCGATCACGCTATCGATCGGGTTCACGGCTGGAGCGAGCACAAGTCGATGTTCACGCCTCACCAGATTCGTGCCGCGTGGGATCGGCTCCATGCAATGAGCTGGCTCGGCGAGCAAGCCACCGCCGCGTCGACGACGACGCGGCGGGCGACGGATGACGAGCTCAGACCTTGTCCGGAATCACCCCGAGCGAGTTGAACCGCTTTCCCTCGAGCGATTCCAGGAAAGCGCCCCCACCCGTGGAGACGTGGCTGACCTTGTCCGCCAGGCCGAATTTCTCGATCGCCTCGGCCGATTCGCCGCCGCCGATCGCGGTGATCCCGGGCGAACGCGCCAGCGACTGGGCGACGGCCTTGGTGCCGGCGGCGAAGTCCTTGGTCTCGAACTTGCCCATCGGACCGTTCCAGATCACCACCGCCGCGGACTGAATGAGCGCATCATACTCCGCGGCCGTCCGCGGGCCGATGTCCATCCCGAACCACCCATCGGGGATGTCGGGGCCGACCACGACCTTTGTCTCAGCGCCCGCCTCCGGAGCGCTCGCCACCAGGTGGTCGCTGGGCAACACCAGCTTGTCGCCCGCGGAATGCATGAGCGCTCGAGCCATTTCGAGCTTGTCGGATTCGACCTTGCTCTTGCCAATCGAATGGCCCATCGCGCTCAGGAACGTGTACGTCATGGCGCCGCCGATCAAGAGCTTGTCGACCTTCTTGACCAGGTTTTCGATCACGCCGATCTTGTCCGAGACCTTCGCCCCTCCCATCACGGCGACGTAGGGATGCCTGGGCTCGCCCAGCAGCGTGGCCAGGATGTTGAGCTCTTTCTCAACCAGAAACCCGATCGCTCGCCGATCGTGGGCAAACTGTTCCGGGACGGCGACCATCGATGCCTCGTCGCGATGGCAGGTTCCGAAGGCGTCGTTGACATAGCAATCGGCGAGGGCGGCCATCTTCTTGGCGAACTCGACGTCCCCTTTCTTCTCGCCCTTATTGAAGCGGACGTTCTCGAGCATGACAATCCCGCCAGGGGCCAGGCTCGAACATGCCGCCACGGCCTCGGGCCCGACCGTGTCGCCGACCTTCACCACCTTCTTGCCGAGCAGGCTCGCCAGTCGCTCGGCCGGTTTGTCCATGCGAAAGGGAGCGTCGGCGGCTGGGTCGCCGGTCGGTCGTCCCAGGTGGCTCACCAGAATCAGCGAGCCCCCTCGCTCCAGGATGTTCACCAAGGTTGGGATCGCGCCTCGGATCCGGCGATCGTCCGAAACCTCGCCCGACTCGGTCTGCGGGACGTTGAAATCGACCCGCACCAACACTTTTCGTCCCGACACCTCGATGTCGCGCACGGTTTGCTTGGGCATGAGATGAGAATCCCTTGGAAAAGGAAAACCCCCGGGTCCCCACCCGCTTTCGCGCGTGACGGCCCGGGGGCTCGTGGATGGAATCAGAGCGCGCCCAGCTTGGCGATCAGCTCAACGGTTCGATTCGAATAGCCCCACTCGTTGTCGTACCAGCCCATGATCTTCACGAGCGAGTCGATGACGAGGGTTTGCTCGGAGGCGAAGACGCACGAGTGCGGGTTGCCGATGATGTCGCTTGAAACCAGTGGCTCCTCGCTGTATTCCATCACCCCCTTGAGAGGGCCGTCGGCGGCCTTTTTCATGGCGGCGTTGATCTCTTCACGCGAGGCCGGCGTCTTGAGCACCGCCGTCAAGTCCGTCACTGATCCATCGGGCACCGGCACGCGAAGGGCGAACCCCGTAAGCTTTCCCTTGAGCTCCGGAATCACCTCGCCGACGGCCTTGGCAGCGCCCGTCTTCGACGGGATGATATTCACCGCCGCGGCTCGGGCGCGGTACATGTCGTCGTGAATCTGGTCCGCCACCCGCTGGTCGTTGGTGTAGGCGTGGACTGTCGTCATCAGCCCTTTCTCGAGCCCAAACGTCTCATGCAGCACCTTCGCCATCGGGGCCAGGCAGTTGGTGGTGCAGGATGCGTTCGAGATGATTCGGTGGCTCTTGTTGAGCAGCCCGCAGTTCACGCCGACCACGATCGTGGCGTCAAGCGCGTCCTTGGCGGGGGCGCTCAGGATGACCCGCTCAGCGCCGGCGTCGATGTGCTTTTGCAGGGCGGCCCGGTCGGTGAAGCGACCCGTCGACTCGAGCGCGATCTGGCAGCCGAGCTTTTTCCAGGGGAGCGCGGCCGGGTCTTTCTCGGTGGTGATGGGAATCTCACGGCCATCGACGACGATGCTGCGCTCGCGGGCGGACACCGTTCCCTTGTACCGCCCCTGGACGCTGTCATACTTGAGCAGATGCGCCAGGTGCTTGGGTTCCGAGAGGTCGTTGATCGCGACGACCTCGAAATCGCCCGGTCGAGCGGCGAGAACCCGAAAGACTAACCGGCCGATGCGTCCAAATCCATTGATCCCGACCCGTAGGGCCACGACAGTTCTCCTCAAAAAGCGTCAATATTCAGCCAATCGCACGATGCGTCTCAGGAAACAACGCCCTGATGGTAACGAATCGCGGCCGAGATTTGTAGGAGTCGCCGGTCACCCATCGCTCCGGGCCGGCTCTCGCTCGGTGCGGACCCACTTCGCTGGGGGGCCTTTTCGCCCGACGAGGATCTTCCAAACCATGTAAAACGGGAAAAAGGCCAGGGTCCGGGCGTACTTCCACGGAAGGCCGAGCGCCAGAAACGGACTGATGGAGTAAAGCCCAAGCGCCATCGTCATGACCACGGCCGAGCCCAGGATCGCCCACGCGACCGGGCCCCGATCACCCGAGACCGCGATCCAGCCGAGATCGATCAAGACCGCGATCAGGTACAATCCCGCGAGAACGGCCATGCTGGGCATCACGAGCTCAAGCAGCGAGAGTGCCTTGTCCCACGAGTTCATGTGCTCCGAGCGGAACACGAGGGGCAGGAACCTTCGCCGGATCTCTCGCCGTCCAAATTCCCAGCGCGCCCGCTGGGTCGCGGCGGCTTTCCCGCCGACGGTGGGCATCGCCGCCGAGACCGTCGCCTGGCGCTCGAACGCAATCCGCTCGCCGGCGGTCCGCAGGCTCCAGGAATACTCCATGTCCTCGACCAGGCCGTACGATTTCCAGGGCCTTCGCCTCAGGCCTCGAGTCGAAAAGCACATCCCGTTACCCCGAAAGCCCGCGCTCGAGCCGAGCGCGCAGAGCCCCACCGACATCACCCCGTTAAACAGGCTAAAGGCATACGTCATGAGCCGCGTTCGCCAGGATCGATCGGGGTCGCGAACCGTATAATAGCACTGGATCCAGTCGAGCCCACGCCTGAGCCCGTGATCAAAGGCCCTGAGCAAGCCGCGGTCGATGCTCGTGTCGGCGTCAATGATCACCAGCGCGTGCCGGGTCTCTAGTAACCCCGACGGTGTCAAGGTCTCGAGCAGATACTCGATCGCGAATCCCTTGCTCTTCTTGTGTTCGTCAAACCGCTCCATGACGTCCGCGCCCGCCTCGGCCGCCACCATGGCCGTCCGGTCGTCGCAGTTGTCGGCGATCACCATCACGTCGAAAAGCGAGCGAGGATAATCAGACGCGAGGCAACTCTCGACGGTCTCGCGAATGCCCCCCTCCTCGTTGTGGGCCGGCACCACGATCAGGAATCGCGACCGGGGCTCGGCCTCCTGGATTCGCGGCCTCCGCGCCACGAGCGCGGCCAGCGCGACGGCCAGCAAGAACACGAAAAGCGGCAAGATCGCCAGATTCAAGACAAGGAGCGCGATCGAGAAGAGCCCGGTCGCGTTCATGTACCATCCTCCCATCGTGGATCAGCCATCTTGGAAACGCGATCCCACCGGCATGAAAGATCGTGAACCACCACGTCTAGAGGACCCCCG
>JAKBAP010000585.1 GCA_021808995.1 Planctomycetota bacterium
CGTCGATATCGGCGACGACGTGGGGCCAGTAAAAGGCCGGTATGGGCCCCATGTAATAGATGTTTTGCCGGGAATCGAACCGCCAGACCGTTTCCTCGTCCCCCTTGGCGTTGGGATTGGGTGAGTCGGCGAGTTTCTTGCCCGTGTTGGGATCGGTGATCGGGCGCGCGTATTTGGTGAGGTCGATCGAACGCATTTTGAAGGTATAGCCGGGGCTAGGAAACCGGCTCCCGGTCATGACGGCCCGGTCCGCGCGAATTTCGGGCTGATCGTTCAGGGCGAACGAACCGTTGGGGAGCGGAACGCGCGAGCGAAACTGCTCGATTCGCGGCGATTTGACCTTGATGGGCTGAAGAAACCCAGGCGCGTAGAGATCGATTTCGCTGTCGGGGGCCAGGAAACGATCCGTGAGAAAGTCATAATAAAGCCGCGGTGCCCGGATGGTTTTCTGGTCCCCCTTGCCCGCGAATTTGTTTTCGTCCTGGCGGAGGACGACGTTCCCCTCGAGATAGATCTCCATGGGCTGGTTGGCGTCATCGACCCAGAGCTCGCCATTGGGGCCCGCGACCGGGGCCCCTTTTTCGCGGCTCGGTCCGCGCCAGATGACGGCCTCGTCGGCCTCGATATCGATCACACCGGACTTTTCGGTGCGGGTGATCAGATTGATTCCGCCCCTGAGAATAAAGGTGCGAACGCCCTCCTTGGTGGTGGGTAGCTCGCGCACCGAGATTTGCCGTCCGCTGCGAGGGCTGAGGGTCGTGATCCGTTGGCTCCCCGCGAGGATCGGCACGATCGGCGGGGGGGGTTGCTTGGGCTTGTTTTCGGGCGGTACGTCTGGCAAGGCGGGGACGGAGATCCCCTCGGGTCCGGGCGTCCGCGCGGGGGCTGGCCGGGGGCGAGGAGCGTCGTCCAGGTTTGGCACCTGGACCTCGGGCACGCCCTCGATCGGCGGCAGGTCGACCGACGGCCTGGGATCGTCGGGAACCTGCGCGAGCGCGGGCGTGACCGCCGGATCGGCGGGGGGCGTGCGAGTGCCCGGTTCATCGGACGCCCACAGGCCCCCGGCAAACAAAACGGCCATCCATGGCCCTAGCCAGAGACCGCGCGACCCGCGGCGACTCGCTCTCGCGTCCCCAGGCACGACTCCTCCTACACTGCGACTCCGAGGCCCCGACCCACGGCCGGCGACTTCTCTTGAGAACCCGACTCGACAACCCCGGGCAACCAAGGCGTACCCCTCGCGACCGACTCGTCTTGTCGTCGCCACGGAACGCCCCTCGATCACGCGCCGCCGGATTCGGCTCATTCCCGCCATCAAGTCGACATGAAAAAGGCGGGTCAATCGGCGGGAAACCTAGCCTGAACCCCGAACCACGTCAAGGGCGAACCAGACGGGTTCCACCACTCTCGAAGGGCGGGATGACCAGCCTGATCGCGGTGGAAAATCCGGGCGCATGGGGGGATACAGCCTCGAACCTGCTCGATTCCCGTGCTCGGATAGGAGGTCACCCCTCACACGATTGCCTGGGCCGTCGCATCCTCGGACCTTGACCCGATCCGGAAGTATGAAACCCCTACCGACGTGACCCATCCCATACGCTCAAAAGCAAGGTTCGGCGGGAGGCCCGCCCTCACGTAGGGAATCCGACGGCCCCGAGGTCGATACGACGGGGTCCGCGGGAATCGATCGAACTGGGATGATCCGGGAGGCGAGATCCTCCCGGTCATCCGGTCGAGCACCTGGCTCAGTTCGAGCTATTGGACATCGACATGGCCGCGGGGGCCGAGGAGGCGGGACGGATCTTGGGAAGGCGGATGTTATAGGCGATGCCGCAGACTCGCATGGCCTCGATGGCCAGGTAGGTCAGGTCGACTTCCCACCAGCGGAGCCCGTGCCGGGCGGAGGTCTGGTAGGCGTGGTGGTTGTTGTGCCAGCCCTCGCCATAAGTCAGGAGGGCGACCCACCACAGGTTGGTTGAGTGATCGCGGGTGATGTGTGAGCGATATCCCCAGACGTGGGTCGCCGAATTGACGAGCCAGGTCGAATGGAGCACGAAAATCGAGCGGACAAACCCACCCCAGACCAGCCAGCTCATCCCCCCCGCCAGATAGAGGGCGGCGAAGAGCGCGAGCGGGAAGATGATGTGATAACGTTCGAGCCAGCGGTGGACGGGGTCGGCGTTGAGGTCGGGAGCCCAGCGGTCGAAGTATTCGGGCTCGTGATTGTTGCCGTCCTCGACCTTCATCCACCAATACATGTGCGCCCAGAAGAATCCGCGGAGCGGGGTGTGGGCGTCGTCTTCCTCGTCGGAGTGGGCGTGGTGGCGGCGATGGTCGGCGACCCAGCCAATGGCCCCCCCCTCGGAGGCGCAGGTGCCGATGATGGTGAGCAGGTATTCAAGCCAGCGAGGTCGCAAGGCAAAGCTGCGGTGGGTGAGGAGTCGATGGTATGTGAGACAGATGCCGATGCCGCCGGTGAGCCAGTGAAGGAAGACGCACAAGGCGAGCCCGGACCAGGAAAAATAGCCTGGATAAAGCGCCAG
>JAKBAP010000118.1 GCA_021808995.1 Planctomycetota bacterium
GGCCAAGCGGTTCGCGGAGGCGATCACCATGGCCTACCATCGGTATCATGGGGTCAAGACACGGATCGTGCGGATCTTTAATACCTATGGGCCCAGAATGCGACTGAGCGACGGGCGTGTCCTCCCCAATTTCATGGGCCAGGCCCTGCGGGGCGAGCCGATCACGATCTATGGCAAGGGGGACCAGACTCGGAGCTTTTGCTACGTGTCCGACCTCGTCGAGGGGATCGCTCGGCTGCTCGAGGCCGATTTCGCGGAGCCCGTCAATCTGGGCAATCCCTCGGAAATCACCGTGATGCGGCTCGCCGAGGAAATCATCGCGCTGGTGACCGGCACGAAGAGCACGATCGTCCATGAACCCCTCCCCCAGGACGACCCACGCCGGCGAAAGCCCGACATCACCCGGGCCCAGACCCTGCTGGGCTGGTCGCCCCAGGTCGAGCGATCGGTGGGGCTGGGCCTGTGTCTCGATTATTTCCGCATGGTAATTTAGATCAAGCCGGCGCGACTCAGGCACGCCGGCGATTGGCTCCCCTGATCCTGAAACCAACCTTCGACGTCGAGATCGCCTCCTCATGGTTCGCTTCATCATCTTGTGGAGCTTGCACAACCGATTGGTGGTGCTCCTGGCCGTCGTGGGATTGGTCGCCCTTGGCGTTCATTCCGCGCGCGAGCTGAACGTCGAGGCCTATCCCGACCCGACCCCTCCCCTGGTCGAGGTGCTCACTCAAAACCCTGGTGCCAGCCCCGAGGAAATGGAGCGGCTGGTCGGTATCCCCGTCGAGACGGTCCTGCACGGAATGCGGGGGCTGAAATACATGCGGAGCACGTCGCTGGCCGGGCTCAACGACATTAAGTGCATTTTTGAATACGGCACCGATTACTGGCTGGCCCGACAGGAGGTCATTAACCGACTCGGGTTCGTCTCGAACCTTCCCCAGGGGGTTCAGCCGGCCCTCTCCCCCTGGAGCCCGACGGGTGAGATCGTGCGCTATGTGCTCGAGGGTCCTCGGTACACGCTCTATCAGCTCAAGGCGGTCCAGGACTGGGTGATGACCCGCCAGCTCAAGCAGGTTCCTGGTGTCATCGACGTGACGGGGTTTGGCGGGACCGTCAAGGAATACCAGGTCTTGCTCGACACGCGGCTCATGCGCCAGTACGGCGTCACCCTGAAACAGGTCGAGGATGCGATCCAGGGGGCCAACGCCAATGTCGGCGGCAATATCCTGGCCCTAGGCGCGCAGGCACACAACGTGAGGGCACTCGGTCTCTTTGGCGAGGGGAAGGATTCGCTGGAGCCATCGGTTGCTTCCCAGTCGCTCACCATCGAGGCCGAAAAACTCGAGGACGTGAACCGCGTCGTCGTGACCACGCTCACGGATGGAGCTCCGATCTATGTCAAGAACATCGCCCGCGTGATCGTCGGCAATCAACCCCGACTCGGAATGGTCGCCCGCACCCTCCTGAGCGAGCGCGACCACTCCATCGAAAAGGACGAGGACGACGTCGTCGAGGGGATCGTGCTGATGCGGAAATATGAGCAATCCCTGCCGACCTCGGAGCGGGTCCTGGAAAAGCTCAAGGAAATCGAGGATCAGCATCTTCTGCCCGAAGGGATGTCGATCCGGATCTTCAATCAACGAACCGACCTGGTCCACGTCACCCGTGATAATGTCATTCACAACCTGGTCGTGGGCATGGGGCTGGTGGTCGCGGTGCTGTTTATCTTCCTAGGAAACCTGACGAGCGCGGGGATCGTGGCCGTGATGATCCCGCTCGCCCTCTTGTTTTCGATCAGCGTCCTTTACAATCGCGGCGAATCGGCGAACTTACTATCGATTGGCGCGATCGATTTCGGGATCATCGTCGATAGCTCTGTGATCATCGTCGAGAATATCTATCGGCACGTCGCGACTCCGAGCGCGGATCGATCGACCCCTCTCATCGATCGGATCGCCGAGGCCTCCCACGAGATCGAGCGGGCGCTCTTTTTCTCGACGGCGATCATCGTCTGCGCGTTCATTCCGCTGTTCTCGATGAGCGGGCCCGAGGGCGCTCTCTTTGGCCCGATGGCCAAGACCTACGCCTTCGCGCTGGGGGGGGCTCTCGTCCTGGCCGTCACGCTCGCGCCGGTCCTTTGTTCGTATCTCTTTCACGATAACCTACGTGAGAAAGACACCATCGTTGATCGGATGATGAAGCGAGGTTATCTCAGAAACCTCGACCGCGTCCTTCGCCATCGCGGGCCGACTCTCCTGTTCATGGGAGGGCTCACGATCGTCTCGATATTCCTGATTCCCAAGCTCGGCGGTGAATTCATGCCCCAGCTCGAGGAAGGAAACCTCTGGATTCGCGTCGTCATGCCCCGAACCACCTCCCTCGAACAGGCCGCCCGACTCGCCCCCCGACTGCGGGCCGTCATGGCCAGCATCCCCGAGGTCAAGGGGGTCATGTCGCAGATCGGTCGTCCCGACGATGGCACCGATGTCACCGGCTTTTTCAACCTCGAGTTCAACGTCCCTCTGAAGCCCATGCAGGAATGGCGTCGAAACGAGTGGGGCTGGCCCATCACTCGCGAACGAATCCAAAACGAGATGGCGGGCAAATTCCGGGAGTTTCCCGGCCTCAACTTCAATTTCTCGCAGTTGATCCGCGATAATGTCGAGGAAGCGCTCTCGGGCGTGAAGGGGGCCAACTCGGTCAAGCTGGTCGGCAGCGATCTCCTTGAGCTCGAGAAATACGGCGAGCAGGTGCTTAAGATCCTGGCCACGGTGCCGGGAATCGAAAACGCTGGGTTATTTCACATCATGGGCCAGCCCAATCTCGAGATCCGGATCGATCGCGAGGAATGCGCCCGATACGGTGTGAACGTCGCCGACGTGGAATCCGCCGTCCAGGTCGCCATCGGCGGCCGGGCATTCTCGCAAATGGTCGAGGGGGAAAAGCTCTTTGACATCGTGCTCCGTCTTCCCTATGACATGCGCGACGACCCCGAGGTCATCGGCTCGATTCCCGTCGACACGCCTGGGGTCGGCGATCTTCCTGGGATGCGAATCCCCCTGTCGCAGCTCGCCAAGATCGAGCCTCACAAGACCGGGGCTTCCTATATCTATCGGGAAAACAGTCAGCGATACATTCCCATCAAGTTCAGCGTCGAGGGGCGTGACCTCGCGTCCACGATCGGCGAGGCCAAGCGCAAGATCGAGGATCCCAAGACCGGGGTCAAACTCCCCGGCGACTACCGAATCATCTGGTCGGGCGAGTTCGCCCAGATGCAACAGGCGAACGAACGGCTGATGTGGATCGGACCGCTGTCGATCATCCTGATCCTTGTCTTGCTCTACAGCGCTTTCGGCAACCTCAAGGACGCGTTCCTAGTGATGGTGAACGTGATCGAGGCCTGCATGGGGGGCATCTGGGCGCTTTATCTGACCGGGACCCCGTTTAGCATCTCGGCCGCGGTCGGGTTTGTCTCGATCTTTGGCGTGGCCGTTCAGGATGGCGTGCTGTTGATTTCCTACTTCAATCAAATGCGCCTCGCCGGGCGTAGCGTCCGCGAATCCGTGTTGCGAGGCGCCGAGCTCCGCGTGCGCCCGGTGGTCATGACGTCGCTGACAGCGGCGTTGGGCCTTTTTCCCGCGGCGATCGCGACCTCCATCGGTTCGCAGGCCCAACGCCCGCTCGCCATCGTCGTCGTGGGGGGTATGCTCGTGACGCTGATGCTCACCCGATATGTCATGCCCGTGCTGTACAGCTACTTCCCCGGCCCATTAGGCGAGGCAAGCCACGGAGAACTGGTCGAAGGCTCACATTACGCCGACGAATTCCTCGGACCAGGGTCCGATCACGCCTGAGTCACCGAGCCACCCCTCGCCCGAGACTCCAATTCGCCAAGCACCGCGAGCGCCGCGTTCCGCCCGTTGAGCCCAATGACACTCCCGCCGGGATACGTGCCCGCGCCACACAAAAACACGCCCGCCATCGGCGTCTGGTAATCAAACCGGAGGTCCCACATGAACTCGGGCAGGCACTCGCCCTGAAAGATGTGCCCCCCCGTGAGCCCGACCTCGCGCTCGATGTCGGGGGGGCCCAGGACCTCGGCGTCGAGCACGGCCGCGGGGATGTTGTCGCAGTAACGAGCGATCGAACCCAGGGCGAGCGCCCGAACCTCGGCCCTGCGCGAGTCCCAGTCTCCCTCGGCGAACGTGTGAGGAACATACTGGGCGAAGACGCTCATGGTGTGCAGACCCGCGGGGGCGACGCTCGCGTCGTGGGCGGTATGAAAGTAGAGCTCGGTCCAGAGCCGTTCCGGCAGTTGGCCTTCCCTGGCCGCCTGGTATCCTTCACGCCATTGGTCCTTCGAGAGGGGCGTGTTCACCTGACCCTTGTGATGTGGCATGAACGTGCCAGGCCGGGCGCTGAAGCTGGGTAGCTCCGTGAGCGCGACGTTCAGCTTGACCGTGCAGCCGACCTGGGGAATCTGGTTCACGCGGTCGCGCCAGCCAGGGTCGGCCTCGTCGCCAATGAGCCTGAGCGTCGCGCGCGGGTCCGCGCCCGACACCACCAGTGGGGCCTGAATCAGATCACCCCCCTCGAGCTCCACGCCCAAACCAGGCCTGATCCGAGCGACCGGCGTGCTAGTGAGCACGACCGCCCCCAGGTCGCGAGCCGCGTCGCAGAGCAGGAACGACACCATTCCCATCCCCCCCGTGACATAGCCCCACATGCCCGGCGAGCCCCCCAGCCGCCCCGACTGATGGTGAAAATGACTCGAGGCTGTCCCCGGATCGTGAGGGCTGGCATTGGTGCCGATCACCCCCTGCCCCATGTAGGCGGCCTGAAGTCGCTCGTCGTCCAGGAAGTGTTCCAGACATTCGGCCATCGACCACTCGAAGAGCATCATTCTCGCCTCGTGATCCGCGCCCAGGCGCGCGAGAATCGTCTCCCGCGTGGGGGCTCGACCAAGCCAAAGATCCCCGTCGCCGGCCGGTCTGAGCGCGTCCCGCAGCCGCCGCTTGAGGTCCCCAAACGCGCGCCAACCCGCGAGGTCGCCGGGCGCGAACCGCCGGATCTCCTCCTCGCAGCGGTCGTCGTCGTCCCAGAGCTGAATGCTCGATCCATCCTCGAAGGGGACGAACATCCCCGCCTCGGCCGGCGTCCAATGAAATCCGTAAGAGGGGAGCTCGAGATCCTCGATCACGCGGTCGTGGAGCAGACCGACCAGGTAGGCGCAAGGGGAGATCCGAAATCCCGGCCAAACCTCGCGCAGGGTGCACGCCCCGCCGACCCGTTCCCGAGCCTCGAGCACCAGCACCCGGCGGCCGGCGCGGGCCAGATAGGCCGCGCACGCGAGCGCGTTATGCCCAGCGCCGACCACGATCACGTCCCAGCGCGCGGCCTTGCACTCCGCGATCGAGAGCGCGGGCTCGAGCACGCCCAACCGGGCGGCCGCCCTCGCGTACCCCTTGCGAGTCCGATCCATGGCTCAGATCCTCCCAGGTTTCCAGGCGGTGGGGCAAGCAGCCTCGCTCACAACCCGCGTATTGTACCGGCGAGACAATGGCCGTGGCCACGCGGGCGTGATAATCTCTCAAGCGTGGGACGCTGGAAACCAGGGGCGATCAACACGTGGTGCGCGATGAATGTGATCAAGCTCTCTGAGATGCTCGACGGCCAAGAGGCCGAGTGCTACGCCGCGCTCTCGCGCAAGGTCCGCGCATTGAAAAAGGACGGCCAGCCCTACTGGCGCTGCATGTTTCGCGATAAGCGAGCCGAGCTCGAGGCCATGGTCTGGCCCGACACCCCCCTGGCCGCCGCCGTCGAATCCTGGACCGAGGGGCAGGCGTACCGGATCAAGGGTCGGGCCAAGCTCTCCGATCGCTACGGCCGCCAGCTCGAGCTCGCCGCCGTCCGCCAGGCCGAGGAGACCGACAAGGAACACGGCTACGACCCCGCCGACCTCTACGACGTCAGTAAATTCCCGGTCGCCAAGCTCCGCGAACGGATCGATGGATTCATCGCCAGGGGGATCGACGACCCCCATCTCAAACAGCTCGTCACCAAGCTGATGACCGACCACCAGCCACTGCTCGACACCATGCCGGCCGCCGCCAAGATCCATCATCCCCAAACCACCGGCCTGCTCGAACACGTCTGGAGCATGACCCGAATCGCGGTCTTTCTTTCCGAGCATTACGCGACCTACTATAACGAGCTCGATCCGCCACTCAATCGCTCGCTCGTGGTCACCGCCGCGATCGTGCACGACCTGGGCAAGCTCAAGGAACTCGAGTACCGACCCGCCGGGGCCGTCTATTCCAAGGTCGGCAACCTCCTCGGCCACATCGTCATCGGCCGCGACATGGCTCGCGAGGCCGCCGCCACCATCGAGGGCTTTCCCGAGGAATTACTGCTCCAGCTCGAGCACATCATCCTGGCGCATCACGGCAAGCGTGAATTCGGCTCGCCAGTTACGCCAGCCACGATCGAGGCCGTGCTTGTCTCCTATATCGACGACCTGGACGCGAAAATGAACGCCGCCGCTCGAGCGCTCATGGACCCCCGAGGCGACGAGTTTTTCACCGAAAAGGTGTTTGCCCTTGATAACCGGTCACTGTACCGGGGCGTCAAGATCCCAAGGCCAGCCGTCATCCCCCCAGCCACGCCCGAGCCGCCGGAGCCCACCGAAGGCGCGATCGAGACGGACCCCCGCGATGTGGCTTCCGAATCGGCCGAATGATACGATACTTCAAGATGACGTCCGCGGGACGATTCGCGGACACGGGGCGAGAAGTTCGGATTCTTCTAATACGAGAGATTCTCATGAAGCGATCAGGATCATGGTCGGCGCTCGTTTGCTTGGCCACTCTCGGCGGGATGGGTTGCGCGGGCGAGGGAGACACGCCGCCAACCTCCAATCCGGCCGCCCCCGCGCCCGGGCCCAAGAGCGAGCCGAAGAGCGAGCCCAAGACCACTCCCAAGGCGGACGAAGGTCCGAAGATGGAAGGACCAAAGGGCGCGACGGCCCCCGCGACGACCGCTCCCAACGAGGAGAATCTCGCCGCCATCAAGAAACTCCCCGCCGATGAACAGAAGCTCGCGATCGCCCAGGGGGTCTGCCCGGTCTCTGGCGAGCCCTTGGGCGAAATGGGCGTGCCCCTCAAGGTCACCGCCGAGGGCCGAACCTTTTACCTCTGTTGCAAATCGTGCGAGTCGGACCTCAAGGCCGATCCCAAGGCCGTCATCGCCAAGCTCGACAAAAAGAAATAGCCCCGTTCCCCGACGGCGGGGCTCGCCCCCTGGCGAGAGCCGTCTTGGTCGGCTATACTTGATGCTCCCGCGAAGTCCTCGTGAAGAGTTCACGACCACACTCAAGGGCGGAACTCGTCGCCGAGACCTCCGCCTGGGTCGCGTGATCCCGCCCTTCCCCGAGGGCATCGCTGAGTGAGTGGTCCGTGGGTTCGATCCTGTCAATAACCCTTGCCGAATTGCCTCGCCTTGGAGTTTCGCCATGCAACCGTCCCGCGCGCGTGAAACGGCCGTGAAGGCCATTACCGACTGGCCGATCACCGGGCGTCGCGCCCCTCGTCCGGTGACATCGATTCGCCACCTCTTCGGCGTCAATGTGTTTTCCGACGAAGTGATGAAGGCACGTCTGCCTGAAAATATCTACAAGGCGATACGCAACACGATCAAGAAGGGGGCCCCCCTCGACGAAAGCATCGCCGACGTGGTCGCGGCCACCATGCGGGAATGGGCGATGGAGCATGGGGCGACCCACTTCACCCACTGGTTTCAGCCCATGACGGGGCTGACCGCCGAAAAGCACGACTCGTTCCTAGTCCCCACCGAAGGGGGAGGCGCGATCGCCGAATTCAGCGGCAAGGAGCTCGTCCGCGGCGAGCCCGATGCCTCGAGCTTCCCCTCCGGCGGCATCCGCTCAACCTTCGAGGCCCGGGGCTACACCGCCTGGGACCCCACCAGCCCCGCCTTCATCCTGGAAAACCCCAACGGCACCACCCTCTGCATTCCGACGGCCTTTTGCTCCTGGACCGGCGAGGCGCTCGATAAGAAAACCCCCCTGCTCCGCTCGATCGAGGCCCTCTCGACCCAGGCCGTTCGCATCCTCAAGCTCTTCGGCTCCGAGGCCACCAGCGTGCATTGCACCGCGGGGCCCGAGCAAGAGTATTTCCTCATCGACAAGCATTTCTACTACGCCCGCCCCGACCTCCTGAACGCCGGCCGCACGCTCTTTGGCGCGAAGCCACCCAAGGGCCAGGAGCTCGAGGACCATTACTTTGGCGCGATCCCCGAGCGCGTACTCGCCTTCATGCTCGAGACCGAGACCGAACTCTACAAGCTCGGCGTCCCGGTCAAGACCCGGCACAACGAAGTCTCCCCGGCTCAGTACGAAATCGCCATCACCTTTGAAAACGCCAACGTCGCCACCGATCACAACATGCTCGTCATGGAAACCATGAAGCGGGTCGCCGATCGGTATGGCCTCCAGCTCCTGCTCCATGAAAAGCCCTTCGCCGGGGTCAACGGGTCAGGCAAGCACCTGAACTGGTCGCTCGCCGACAGCCTGGGCAACAACCTGCTCAAGCCCGGCGAGACCCCTCACGACAACGCGCAATTCCTGATCTTCCTGCTGGCGGTCATCAAGGCCGTCTGGAAGCACGGCGACTTGCTCCGGGTCGCCGTCGCCAACGCGCACAACGACCACCGCCTGGGTGCCAACGAGGCCCCGCCGGCGATCATCTCGATCTTCCTGGGCGACATGCTCCAGGACATCGTCGAGCAAATCGAAAAGGGAGGGGCACGCTCGGCGAAGACCGGCGGCGAGCTCAAGATCGGGGTGTCGGTCTTGCCGACCCTCCCCCGTGACGCCGGCGATCGTAACCGCACCAGCCCCTTTGCCTTCACCGGAAACAAGTTCGAATTCCGAGCGGTCGGGTCGAGCCAATCCGTGTCGGGGCCGATCGTCGTCCTGAACGCGATCGTCGCCGAGACTCTCGACGAATTCGCCACCCAACTCGAGGCCGCCGTCGTCGCCAAGAAAGACCTTAACGCCGAGATCCAGACCCTCTTGCAGGCCACCGTCAAGGAATGCAAGAACGTCATCTTCAACGGCGACAACTACAGCGACGCCTGGCATGCCGAGGCCGAACGCAGGGGCCTGCCCAATCGCCGCACCACGATCGACAGCCTCCCGGACTTCGTCACTCCCAAGTCCATGAAGCTGTTCGGCAAATACGGGATCTTCAACGAGCGCGAGATCCACTCGCGTTACGAGATCTTCCTGGAAGGCTATCGCAAGACAATCAACATCGAGAGCCAGCTCACCCTTCAAATCGCCAGGCGCATGATCCTGCCGGCCGCCCTTCGGTATCAGACCGAGGTCGCCCAGGCGGTCGCGAGCCTCAAGGCCGCCGGGGCCAACGCCCCCAAGTCCGAGCTCGCGCTGCTCGCTGAGTTGACCTCATGCATCGAGGATCTGCAAGTGGCGGCCGATCAATTGAGCATGGCCGCCGAGGAAGGGCACGACGGCGACTCGCTGGCCCATGCCAAGCACGCTCGCGACGCCATGATCCCCGCCATGTCCGCGGTCCGGACCGCCGCCGACCGCCTCGAGCTCATGGTCGCCGACGACCTCTGGCCGCTGCCGACCTACCAGGAAATGCTCTTCCTCAAGTAAACCCCATGGGCCGACCCGCCAATCGCGTCCTGAACGGGCTCCTTGACCGGGTCGGCCTTCCACTCCTGATCGCGCATCGCGGCGATTCCTTTCACGCCCCGGAAAACACCCTCGAAGCCGCCCGCCTGGCCCATCAGGCGGGTGCATTCGCCTGGGAGCTCGATGTCCAGCCCACCCGCGACGGCACGCTCGTGGTCGTGCATGACGATTCGCTCACGCGTACCACCGACGTGGCGGTCGGATACCAGGGCGACCCCCGGGGCAAGCCTGGTTTCCTCGTCCGGGACTTTGATTGGAGCGAGATCGCGAGCCTGGACGCCGGCTCCTGGTTTCTCGATCCCGCGGGAGGTCCACGCTCCGCGCGTGCTTTCAGCACCCTCGAATCGCTCTCTCCCTCATGGCGCTCCGAGCTTGCCTCGGGCCGGGTCCGAATCCCAACCCTGGCGATCGCGCTCGAACTCACCCGCCAGCTCGACTGGCTGGTGAACGTCGAAATCAAGGCATGCGACTGTAACCCCGAGACCCTGGCCGCCCAGATCCTCGCCGAGGTGGTCCATGCCGACATGGCCGACCGGGTTCTGATTTCGTCATTCGATCACGCCCTGGTCGCCGCGTCGGCCGCGATTCCGGGAGACCACGTGGTCGGCCTGTTGTCGGAAACCGCCGAGCCCGGAATCGTGGATCATGCGCTCGCCCTGGGCGCTCGCACGCTCAACCTGGGCGTGGAGGCACTCGGCAAGAGTCCCGACCGTGACCAGGCCTTGCTCGCCGACCTGGCCGTTCGCGGACTGCCCCTGCTGATCTACACCGTCAACGACCATGGTCCAGGAGGGATGGCCGATCACCTTCGCGAGCTCGGCGTAAGCGCCCTCTTTACCGACGACCCACGGCGGGGGGGCCGACCCTGAGACGATTAAACCGTTCCAGGACTCTCCATGACGCACTTCTTGGATGGAACGACGGAATACTGATTTCGCTGGAAGATGTTAATCTAGAGTAAGATCCGCGACATGACCCTGGTTGTGAATAGACCGGCTTTCGCGGTGCGTTTGGACCCGTGCTCGGTCGATAGAGACCGTCGTTTTCCAGGGGCCGTCTCAAGTCCACAACACCACGGGGGGATTCTCGATGCGCCTAGAGTCGATCCGATACACCGAGCTCGAGAACACGGACCAGAAATGGACTCTCGAAGACCTCACGCTCGGCTTGATCAACGTGCTCGTCGGCAAGAACGCCACGGGAAAGAGTCGCGCTCTCAAGGTCATCCACTCCCTGGCCGAACTGTTGAGGAACGATCGTAGGCCCTCTTCGTGGCCGAACTTTGATTGCTCTTATTGCCTAGGGTTCGACGAAGAAGGAAAGCGACTCGACTACCAGTTGGAGATCGCGGGATCCGGCGTGCGGCGCGAGTCGTTTCGGGTCAATGGCAAGGAGCTGTTGGCGCGGGGTGACCAGGGCGAGGGGGAGATCTGGGCCGAGCAAATCGACGACGGAAAGATGGTGCGTTTTCAGACTCCCGTCAACGAATTGGCCGCGGTCGCGAGACAGGACGCCATTCAGCATCCGTTCCTCGCCCCCCTCGCGGAATGGGCGAGATCCCTTCGACTTTTCTATTTTGGATCACCACTTGGCAAGGATCTCTTGACGGTCTTCATCCAGCGAGACGCGCCCCCTCCTCGCGACGATGACATGCAAGCCGCCGTCGCGGTCTTTCACGAAGCAAGCAAGACGTTCGGCGAGGAATTCAAGAACCGACTGATCGGCGACATGGGCGAGCTCGGTTATCCCCTGGACGACATCTCGCTGGATGCGCCGGTCTCGATCAGACTCGCTGTGCCAATTCCCGGAGACCATCGCTGCCTCGTCGCCAAGGAGTCGGATCTCAAGGGCCGCACCGACCAGCACGCCATGTCACAAGGGATGTTTCGCGCGCTTGCCATTCTGATCCGGCTTGCCCACTCTCGTTTGTCTCACGGGGAATTGTGCCTTTTGATTGACGACATCGGCGAGGGGCTCGATTTTGAACGTTCCACGAGGCTGATCGAGGTCCTGCGCAAATGGGCCAAGGAGACCGGATCACAACTGATCATGTCGACCAATGATCGCTTCGTCATGAACCATGTTCCACTCGACGAGTGGTCGGTCCTGGAGCGCGATGGCGGGCGAGTGCGGGCGCTAAACTCCAGGAATTCGAACGAATTGTTCGAGGATTTCAGGTTCACGGGACTGAACAACTTCTCCTTCCTCGAAATGGATTTCATGAGCCAGCGGCCCGTGAAGGAGGTCGCCCTCCGTGAATAGGCTCGGGATCTTCGTCGAGGGGCTTACCGAGTTGATCTTTGTCGATCATTTGATTCGCGAGATCGCGGGCCATCGTGAGGTTCGCATCGAAAAGCAAAGTATCCGGGGCGGCAGAAATGTTCCACGGAAACTCCAAGTGTGGGAGGACGGCCCACCAGCCCCGACAGCCCGGTTCTACGTGCTCATCGTGAATTGCGGCGGCGACGACCAGGTGAAAACGCGGATTTTCGAAGAGCACAAAAACCTGCATGACAAAGGGTATTGGCGGCTGCTTGGGATTCGGGACGTGCGTCCACAATACAAGCGGGAGCAAATCACTCGACTTGAAAGAAGTCTTCGATGGGGCCTCGACAAGACTCTCATCCCCGTGGATTTCATCCTTGCCGTGATGGAGATCGAGGCCTGGTTCCTCGCCGAGTCGACGCATTTCCCCAGGATTGATCCGGGCATCACGCTATCGGCGATCAAGGAATCATTAGGTCTCGACATGGAGAACGACGACCTTCAATTGCGGGACGAGCCCGCGGCCGACCTCAACCGTTGCTACGCGATCGGCGCGAAGGTGTACGACAAGCAAGATTCACGCCAGTC